>NZ_JTKF01000098.1:0-350 GCF_000828175.1 Pseudomonas sp. W15Feb9B
GGCCACTAGACGAAGGGGACAGGCTACAACTTTCACTAATAAAAACGCCGCTCACTGAGCGGCGCTTTTAGAATTTGGAGCGGGAAACGAGACTCGAACTCGCGACCCCGACCTTGGCAAGGTCGTGCTCTACCAACTGAGCTATTCCCGCAATGGCGTCCCCTAGGGGACTCGAACCCCTGTTACCGCCGTGAAAGGGCGGTGTCCTAGGCCACTAGACGAAGGGGACACGCTACCCGGAACACATGGTGTGTGTTTCGGTGTCCAGAGCCGTCTCCGAAGATCAGGTTCTGGTTTCACTCAGCCCTGCCCGAAAGCAGTGCCGTTTAAAATTGGAGCGGGAAACGAGA
>NZ_JTKF01000099.1:0-271 GCF_000828175.1 Pseudomonas sp. W15Feb9B
AAAAGCATGCGGTCTGCCTGGACTGCTTTGCTTTTCTGTGGGAGCCAGCCTGCTGGCGAAGGCGGCCTATGGGCCGACCAATTTCCAACAGACCGCACCCAATCCACCTGTGGGAGCTGGCTTGCCAGCGAAGGCGGCCTGACAGCCGACCAATCTCCAACAGACCGCACCCATTCCCACTGTGGGAGCTGGCTTGCCAGCGAAGGCGGCCTGACAGCCGACCAATTTCCAACAGACCGCACCCATTCCCACTGTGGGAGATTCTATGTTG
>NZ_JTKF01000100.1:0-213 GCF_000828175.1 Pseudomonas sp. W15Feb9B
TGCCCGCGAAGGCGTCGGCACATTAAACATTTGTGCTGCCTGACCCACCGCTATCGCGGGCAAGCCACGCTCCCACAGTGGAACGGGGTGAGGCACATATCCCGATCCATGCCGAGATCCCCTGTGGGAGCGGGCTTGCCCGCGAAGGCGTCGGCACATTCAGCATATGTGCTGCCTGGCCCACCGCTTTCGCGGGCAAGCCACGCTCCCACA
>NZ_JTKF01000101.1:0-287 GCF_000828175.1 Pseudomonas sp. W15Feb9B
AAGGCGTAAGGTGCAGGGTCGCTTGGACATTCTGGTTCGGATTCGGGGGGGGGGGGTGAACAGAGTGGAACGCCTGACTGTTCGAGTGGAGTAACCACCATCACTTGCAGATGATGAGCGCGCTTGCAGACCCGGTCGCTGAACTGGCAGCGACAGACTCAGGCTAGGGATCGCGCCTGCGACGGGCAACCTGAAAACCTTATGGGAAGGTTCTGGTTATCTGGAACATCTTTAAAAAGACCAAAGATGTTGGGTAGCAGGGCGGACCTCTTCGCGAGCAAGCTCGC
>NZ_JTKF01000102.1:0-206 GCF_000828175.1 Pseudomonas sp. W15Feb9B
CGCACTTTTCGACGAATTCAGTGGGAATTTTCGCCGTATCTGCGAAGAAAACTTACCAAGCCCCCGGTTTTTAAGGGTTTGAAAAAGTTGGCATGCTAATTGATGGCCATTGGCCGCCTCTTGGGTGATATCACCTATCGGCGCACCCAATGATTCAGCAAGGAGAGCATCCCATGGCAACACCCGCGTACATGTCGGTTACCGGC
>NZ_JTKF01000011.1:0-138673 GCF_000828175.1 Pseudomonas sp. W15Feb9B
TTGTTTTGTCCGCAGGAAAGTTCCTACAGCGCGCGGTATGCCCTTCCGGCTGTAACAGCCTGCCGACAATGCTAAGGTTCTGCCCTGGCTTTGTACTTTTCCAAGGAAGCTTTTATGCCGGACGCCCAGTCCCTCAATGCTGCATTCATGGTGGTCCAGAGCAATAGCCTGGACGAACTGCGCAGCCTGGTGGTTAGCGTCATGCGGCGCTATCCATTGGCACCCTTGGAGAACGAAATCGCTCTGGTGCAGAGCAACGGTATCGCCCAATGGCTCAAACTGGCTTTGGCGGAAGACCCTGAGGACGACGACCTCGGGGGATGCGGAATAGCTGCGGCCATAGATGTGCAATTGCCTGGCAGTTTCATGTGGCAGCTTTACCGTATGGTGTTGGGCCGAGACGAAATTCCCGCCAACTCCCTGCTCGACAAAGCCCCATTGACCTGGCGACTGATGCGCTTGCTGCCGCAGGTTATTGATCGCCCCCATTTTGAGCCGCTACAAAGGTTCCTCACGCACGACACGGATTTACGCAAGCGCTACCAGCTGTCAGAGCGTCTGGCAGATCTCTTTGACCAGTACCAAGTGTATCGGGCTGATTGGCTCGAGGACTGGGCCGAAGGCCGGCACCAGTTGCGCAATGTTCGAGGTGAAGTGAAGCCACTGCCCCCGGTCGTTTGCTGGCAGGCCGAATTGTGGCGTGCTCTGCTGGAAGATGTCGGTGAGCAGGGCATGGCGCAGAGCCGGGCAGGTGTTCATCAGCGCTTTGTCGAGCGCATAAATGCCCTTGAAAACGCACCTGCGGGGCTACCCTCGCGGGTGATCGTGTTTGGCATATCTTCGTTGCCGGCCCAGGTGCTCGAAGCATTGGCCGGACTTGCGCGTTTCAGTCAGGTGCTGCTGTGTGTGCACAACCCTTGCCGACACCACTGGGCCGATATCGTTGCCGACAAGGATCTGCTGCGCCATCAATACAAGCGACAAAGCCGCAAGACCGGCATGCCGGTCGTACTCGATCCGGAAGCGCTGCACCAACACGCGCATCCGTTGCTCGCAGCCTGGGGCAAACAGGGGCGCGACTACATCAACTTGCTGGACAGTTACGATGACCCCAATAGCTATCGCGCGGCATTCCGTGACGGGCGCATCGATCTGTTCAGCGAGACGCAGCCACAGAACCTGCTCAATCAACTTCAGGATGACATCCTCGAATTGCGGCCGCTCAATGAAACGCGTGAACACTGGCCTGCGGTCGACCTGACGCAGGATGAGTCTATCCGCTTCCATATAGCCCACAGTGCTCAGCGCGAGGTGGAAATCCTTCACGACCAGTTACTCGCCCGCTTCAGTGCCAATCCCGACCTTCGCCCGCGCGATGTAATCGTGATGGTGCCGGACATCGATAGTTATGCGCCCCATATTCGGGCGGTGTTCGGGCAACTGGATCGGCATGATCCGCGCTTCATTCCATTTACCTTGGCCGACCAGGGTCAGCGCGGTCGCGATCCGTTGCTGATTGCCGTCGAGCACCTGCTCAAACTGCCGGACAGTCGTTTCCCGGTAAGCGAGATCCTTGACCTGCTCGACGTTCCTGCATTGCGCGCCCGCTTTGGCGTTCAGGAACGCGACTTACCTACTCTGCATCGCTGGATCGAAGGCGCAGGTGTGCGCTGGGGAATGAACGCTGAACAACGTGCCGGATTGGGCTTGCCAAATGAGCTTGAGCAAAACAGCTGGCATTTCGGCCTGCGACGGATGTTGCTTGGATACGCCGTAGGCAGCTCCAACGCCTGTGCAGGTATCGAGCCTTACGATGAAATCGGCGGTCTGGATGCCGCGTTGATCGGGCCGCTGGTTGCCCTGCTCGATGCCTTGGAGCTGGCCCATCACGAGCTCAATGAGGCCGCTCAGCCCAAGGTGTGGGGCCTGCGGCTGCAGATTCTGATGCAACTATTCTTCAAGGCCAGTAATAAGCACGACGATTATCTGCTCACGCAACTTGAGGAGCTGCGCGAGACTTGGCTGCAAACCTGCGAATCGGTGGGGTTGGTAGATGAGTTGCCGCTGACGGTGGTTCGGGAAGCCTGGCTCGCGGGGCTGGATCAGGGGCGTCTGTACCAGCGCTTTCTGGCCGGTGCAGTAAATTTTTGCACACTGATGCCCATGCGTGCGATCCCGTTCAAGCTTGTCTGTTTGCTGGGAATGAACGATGGCGATTATCCCCGAGCGCAACCTCCACTTGATTTTGACCTCATGGGCAGTGATTACCGGCCCGGGGACCGTTCCCGACGTGAGGATGATCGCTATCTGTTGCTCGAGGCGCTACTGTCAGCGCGAAATCAACTGTACATCAGTTGGGTCGGACGCAGTATTCGAGACAATAGTGAACGGCCTGCTTCCGTGCTGATCGGCCAGTTGCGCGATCACCTCGCCAGTGGCTGGCGGTCGCTCGATGAGCACCAGGAACTCTTGCACGCCATGACCGAGGAGCATCCCCTGCAACCGTTCAGCTCGCGCTATTTCCATGAAGGCGACCAACTATTCAGTTATGCCCGTGAATGGCAGGTTTTGCACCAGATGCATGAGCCACACCGCGAGGCGGAACTACTCGCGCCCCATGTTCAGGAGGAGCCGCTGAGTCTGGCCCTTCTGCAGGATTTCCTGCGCATTCCGGTCCGACACTTTTTCACGCAGCGACTCAAAGTGTACTTTGAAGCCGCCGAGGCGCCCCTGGCTGACGAAGAACCGTTCGTGCTGGACGCATTGCAACGTTACACACTGAGCGAGAGCCTGCTCGAGGCCGCGCTTCGGCAGCCCGATAATGTCGATCGTGCGCTAGAAGACCAGGCACGTCGTTTGCAAAACAGCGGGTTACTGCCCATGGCCGGTTTTGGCGAATGCCTGCAACGAGAGTTGATCGAGCCGTTACCGGATCTGCTGCAGCGTTACCAACAACTTCTGGCGTTATGGCCGACTCCGTTGACCAGCGCGCTGCCGGTCAATCTCGAGTTGCAGGGTGTGCGTATCGAAGGCTGGCTCGCCGGTTTGCATCAGCGTGCTGACGGTGGCGTGTTGTCCGTCACGGCCATTCCCAACAGCATCGGTTCGATCAAAAGTCGGAAATGGCATCGCTTGATCAAGCCCTGGGTCAACCACCTGGTGGCCTGCGCCAGCGGACTCATGCTGAGCACGGCGTTGGTGTCGAGTGACGATACGCTGTTGCTCGAGCCGATGGAGAAGGATCGTGCCGCTCGGTTCCTTGGCGATCTTCTGCTCGCCTGGCAGGCCGGCATGCGCCAGCCGCTGCCGATCGCGGTCAAGACAGCCTTCGCCTGGCTTGCGCAGACTGATCCGCTCAAAGCCGAGGCAGCTGCCCGCAAGGCCTATGAAGGTGACGGCCAGACCACTGAAGGCGAGCGCCGAGAGAACCCTGCGTTGTCCCGTCAATTCGCAGATTTTGATGCATTGCTGGCGGATGAAACATTCTCCGGTTGGTGCGACGCGTTGTATCGCCCTCTGTATGAAGCGCCTTGGCGTTCACTGACCAGCGAAGGGGCGCGCGCATGAGTACCAAGACACCTTTGGCACTGGCCTTCCCGCTGCACGGCAGTCAACTTATCGAGGCCAGTGCCGGCACCGGCAAGACCTTTACTATCTCGGCGCTTTATCTGCGGCTGATCCTTGGGCACGGCGGCGAAGCGAGCGGCTTCGGCCGGGAGCTGCTGCCCCCGCAGATTCTTGTGGTGACGTTCACTGATGCCGCCACCAAAGAACTGCGTGAACGAATCCGTACGCGGCTGGCCGAGGCCGCGCGGTTTTTCCGTGAAGAAACCCCTGCGCCGGATGCCCTGATTGTCGAATTGCGTGAGCAATTTGACCCGGCGCAATGGGCCGGATGCGCCAATCGTCTGGACATCGCCGCGCAATGGATGGACGAAGCGGCCGTCTCCACCATCCACAGTTGGTGCCAGCGCATGTTGCGCGAACATGCATTCGACAGCGGCAGCCTGTTTACGCAATCCCTGGAGACCGATCACAGCGACCTGCTCGGCGAAGTGCTGCGCGATTACTGGCGACTGTTCTGTTATCCGATGCAGGGCGATGCGCTGAACTGGGTTCGTACCCACTGGGGCGGGCCGGCCGCGTTGTTGCCAAGGGTGCGCGGTCTGTTTGGCAGTGAGCGCGAAAGTGATGACGGCAAAGCTCCCGCAGAGTTGATCGACGAGTGCCTGCAGGAGCGACGTGCCGCGTTGCTCGAGCTGAAGATGCCATGGCGTCAGTGGGCGGATGAACTACTAGTGATCTGTCACGAGGGCGTCGCGAGCAAAGCCGTTGACGGACGCAAGATACAGGCGCGTTACTTCGAACCCTGGTTCGAGAAACTCAAGGCCTGGGCGCAAGACGAGTCCATGGAGCAACTGGACATCGGCACCGGTTTCACCCGACTAACCCCTGACGGGATGGCTGAAGCCTGGAAGGGGCAGCCACCGAGTCATCCGGGGCTCGACGCGATGCCGGGGCTCAAGGCGAGCCTCGACGCGCTGCCAACCCCGGATGCCGCTGTCTTGCAGCACGCGGCGAGATGGGTGGGCGCGCGTTTTGAAGAAGAGAAGCGTCGTCGCGCGGAAATGGGTTTTGATGACATGCTGTTGCGCCTGGATTCGGCGTTGCAATCCGACAGCGGCGAGCGCCTTGCTGCGGTAATCCGCGAGCAGTTTCCGGTAGCACTGATCGATGAGTTTCAGGACACCGATCCGGTGCAATACCGGATCTTCGAAAGCATCTATCGCATCGAAGATAACAGTCCGGACACCGGCCTGTTCCTGATCGGCGACCCCAAGCAGGCGATCTACGCGTTCCGTGGCGCCGATATCTATACCTACCTGCGTGCGCGTCAGGCCACCACCGGCCGCCTGCATACGCTGGGCACCAACTTCCGCTCCAGCCATGGCATGGTCAATGCGGTCAATCATGTATTCGAACGCGCCGAGTCCCGTGAGCAGGGACGCGGCGCGTTTTTATTCCGGGAAAAAACCGGGGAAAACCCGGTGCCGTTCCAGCCCGTTGATTCGCAAGGACGCAAAGAGCGGCTGCAGATTGCCGGCCAGGATGTCACGGCACTGAATGTCTGGCACCTGTCGACGGACCAGCCGCTGTCAGGGGCGGTCTATCGCCAGCAGTTGGCGGCGGCCTGTGCCAGCGAAATCACCGCATTGCTCAACGGTGGGCAAGCCGGCGCGGCGGGATTTGTCCGGGACGCAGAAGCCTTCCGTGGTTTGCGGCCCTCCGATATCGCGATTCTGGTACGTGACGGCAAAGAGGCCCGAGCCGTACGCACAGAACTCGCGGCCCGTGGCGTGCGCAGCGTTTATCTGTCGGACAAGGACTCGGTGTTTGCCGCCCAGGAAGCGCACGACCTGCTGTCCTGGCTCAAGGCCTGCGCCGAGCCGGATGTCGAGCGCTCACTGAAGGCCGCGCTGGCCTGCATCACCCTCAATCTGCCGCTGGCTGAACTTGAGCGCTTGAATCAAGACGAGTTGGTCTGGGAAGCCCGCGTCATGCAGTTTCGTGGCTATCGCGAACTGTGGCGCAAGCAAGGTGTACTGCCGATGTTGCGACGCTTGCTGCACGACTTCCATTTACCGCAGACCCTGATCGCTCGCAGTGACGGCGAGCGAGTGCTGACCAACCTTCTGCACCTGTCGGAACTGATGCAGCAGGCCGCGGCGGAACTCGATGGCGAGCAAGCGCTGATTCGCCATCTGGCCGAGTTGCTGGCACTGTCCGGTCAGGCCGGTGAAGAACAGATATTACGTCTGGAGAGCGACGAGCAACTGGTCAAGGTGGTGACCATCCACAAGTCGAAGGGACTTGAGTATCCGTTGGTGTTCCTGCCTTTCATCTGTTCGGCAAAACCGGTGGATGGCAGTCGCCTGCCGCTGCATTACCACGATGCCTCCGGCAAAGCCCAGGTGACACTGAAGCCTACCGCCGAATTGGTCGCCCTGGCGGATGACGAGCGTCTGGCCGAGGACTTGCGTCTGCTCTACGTCGCGCTGACTCGCGCGCAACATGCATGCTGGCTGGGTGTCACGGACCTCAAGCGCGGTAATAACAACAGTTCAGTGCTTCATCTTTCGGCGCTTGGCTATCTGCTGGGTGGCGGCGCCAGGCTGGAAGAGTCAACCGGCCTGAGTCGTTGGCTGCAGGATCTGCAACAGGACTGCGCGGCTATCAGTCTGAGTGAGTTGCCTCAAGCGACGCAGGAGATCTACCAGCCGGAGCGCAATGAGGCGATCCTCAGCGCCACATTGGTGCCAAAGCGCAAGGCCAGCGAGAACTGGTGGATCGCCTCCTATAGTGCGTTGCGCATCAGTGACGTGTTGAGTGTCGGCAGCGATGAGGCGCCGGACAGTCCGCAAGCGCAAAAGCTGTTTGACGATGAGCGCCTTGACCCGGATGCGCCGCGAGATCTCGTGGTTGGTGGCGCCGATATTCATCGTTTTCCTCGCGGTCCGAACCCGGGAACCTTCCTTCATGGTTTGCTGGAGTGGGCTGGCGATGAAGGCTTTGCCGTTTCCAGTGAGTCGATCAAGGACGCAATTGGCCGGCGCTGCAATCTGCGCGGCTGGCAGGGCTGGATTGTCACCTTGAGTGACTGGCTGCAGCACTTGCTCAAGTCCCCGCTGCCAGCAGGTGGCGGACAGCCTCCGGTCGTGCTCGAGCAACTGAAGCAGTACCGCGTTGAAATGGAGTTCTGGTTTGCCAGTCACAAGGTTGATGTCCTCAAACTTGATGATTGGGTGCGCCAGTACACCCACAACGGTGTGGCGCGAGGAGCCGCCGAGCCAGTACAGCTCAACGGCATGTTCAAGGGCTTTATCGACCTGACCTTCGAGCACGCGGGCCGTTACTACGTCGCCGACTACAAATCCAACTGGTTGGGTGTCGACGATACGGCCTATACCGAGCAAGCCATGGAGCGCTCGATCCTCGACAACCGTTACGACCTGCAGTACGTGCTGTATCTGCTGGCCTTGCATCGGCAATTGAAGGCGCGCCTGCCCGACTACGATTACGACCGGCATGTCGGTGGTGCGTTGTATGTATTCCTGCGGGGAACCCGGGCAGACAGTCGCGGCGTGTACTTTGCGCGGCCGCCACGGGACTTGATCGAACGCCTGGATCGCCTCTTCCAGGGTAAGCCGGAACCCAAGGCCGAACCCGCATGGGAACAGGGAGTCCTGTTATGAACCGTACCTTCGCCGATCTGTCATCGGCTATCGACAACCCGTCGAGCCTGGCGCCACTGACCAGTGCCGCAGATCTGCTGATCTTGCTTGAGCGCTGGGTCGAGCGAGGCTGGCTTCGTTCGCTGGACAAGGCCTTTATCGGTTTTCTGTACGAACTCGCACCCCAGTCCGATCCACTGGTGTTGCTCGCTGCCGCACTGACCAGCCATCAACTGGGTCACGGACATGTCTGCCTCGACGTGTTCGAAACCCTCAAGGCCCCGGATTTCGCCCTCTCTCTGCCTCCGGAAGGCGATGTACAGGGTGGCGCCCTGCTGTTGCCGTCGCAGTTGCTTGAAACGCTGGATGGCGCCCATTGGTGCAAGGCGCTGGCGAGCAGTGCGCTGGTTGCACTGGCAGCGGACACCAGCGACCCGGCGCAGCAGCGGCCGTTGGTGCTGTCCGGCAAGCGTCTGTATCTGCGGCGCTACTGGGCTTACGAGCGGCGTATCGATGCAGCGTTACGGACACGTCTGGCTCAGCCTGAAACGCCGCCGGATGACTTGCCCCAACGCCTCGATGAGTTGTTCGGCCCTGCAACACCGGGGGCCGTGATCGACTGGCAGAAACTCGCCTGTGCCCTTGCCACTCGCGGTGCGTTCAGCATCATCACCGGCGGCCCGGGAACCGGTAAAACCACGACCGTGGTGCGTTTGCTCGCGCTGCTCCAGGCGCCGGCGGTCGAGGCCGGTCAACCGTTGCGTATTCGTCTCGCAGCGCCCACCGGCAAGGCCGCTGCGCGGTTGACCGAGTCCATCAGCCAGCAAGTGCAATCGCTGACGGTCACCGAAGACGTGCGCGAGAAGATCCCTTGTGACGTGACGACTGTCCATCGTTTGCTGGGCAGCCGTCCCGGCACCCGTCACTTCCGTCACCATGCTGGCAACCGCTTGCCGCTGGATGTGCTGGTGGTCGATGAAGCTTCCATGATCGACCTGGAAATGATGGCTAACCTGCTCGATGCATTGCCGAAGCATGCGCGTCTGGTGTTGCTCGGCGACAAGGATCAACTCGCTTCGGTGGAGGCCGGAGCGGTACTCGGCGATCTTTGCCGTGATGCCGAGGCAGGCTGGTATAACCCGCACACCCGGCAGTGGCTGGAGTCGGTCAGCGGAGAGTCATTGCACGGCAGTGACCTGCACGTAGACCTCGATGGCTCTCATCCGCTGGCCCAACAACTGGTGATGCTGCGTCATTCCCGGCGTTTTGGTGAAGGTAGCGGCATTGGTCAACTGGCGCGGCGGGTCAATCAACAGTTGCCGGATGAGGCACGCCAGTTGCTGGCGGCCGGTCACTACGACGATGTGTTTTCACTGCCGCTCAAGGGAGAACACGATCACAAGCTGGAGCGCCTGTTGCTCGACGGTCATGGCGACGGTCCACAGGGTTATCGCCACTATCTGAACATCCTGCGCGAACAACGCCCGCCAGCGGGCAGACCGCTGGAGCATCCAGACTGGGTCAACTGGGCGCGGGCGGTGCTGCAGGCGTTTGACACCTTCCAGTTGTTATGTGCCGTGCGCAAGGGACCTTGGGGCGTTGAAGGGCTGAATCTGCGGATCACCGAAACCCTGCTCAAGGCACGCCTGATCGAGCATGACCAACAATGGTACGAAGGCCGGCCGGTGCTGATGACCCGCAACGATTACGGTCTGGGACTGATGAACGGCGATATCGGCATCGCCCTCAAGTTGCCCGAGCGCGAAGGCCCCGAAGCTGGCAGACCGGTACTGCGCGTTGCCTTTCCGCGAAACGACGGGCAGGGCGGGGTACGTTTCGTGCTACCGAGTCGGCTCAACGACGTTGAAACGGTGTACGCCATGACCGTGCACAAATCCCAGGGCTCTGAGTTTGCCCACACCGCGCTGATCCTGCCGGATGCCTTGAATCCGGTGCTGACCAAAGAATTGATCTACACCGGGATTACACGGGCCAAGCACTGGTTCACCTTGATCGAACCCCGGCCTGGAGTGTTCGAAGAGGCCGTGCAGCGCAAGGTCAAGCGCCTGAGCGGATTGATGCTGGAACTGGAGGAAGGCGCAGAGGCTCGGGAATGAAATAACCTGAAGTCTGATACCGATTACTGACCGGCGGGTCAGAAGACGCTGTCTCGCTGGTGTTACTTCGCTGTGCTATCGTTGCGGCATCATTTCGGTACGATCCAAGAGAATCCCTGCATGAAGGTGGCTGTCTGGGCGACAGAGCGCGTGGTTCGCTGCAAGCACGCATTGCTTGTCGGTCTGCTCTGTTTGCTGGCGGGCGCTGCCATCGCGCAGCCACAAACGTCGGCGGGCATGGCCGAGCAACGCGCCCAAGCGGTGACGCAGGTCGTGCTCGGCATTCTCAGCTATGCACGCTGGCCGGTTGAACCTGCGCAATTGCGCCTGTGCATCGTCGGCCCCACTGAATACACCGACGACCTGGTCAAAGGCACCACGCAGGCCACTGGTCGGCCGGTCGTCGTACGCCGACTGCTGGCCGACAACCCGGCGATCGTCAGCGAATGCGATGCGGTGTATATCGGCAAACTCACGGCGGATGAGCGCAGTCGGCTGTTTGCTTCATTGATCGGTCACCCGGTGTTGAGCATCAGCGAAGGGGGCGATCAGTGCACGGTCGGCAGCCTGTTCTGCTTGCGCGTCGGCGATGAACAGGTGTCCTTCGAGGTCAACCTCGACTCTGTCGCGCGCAGCGGTGTACGCATCCACCCGAGCGTACTGCAATTGTCGCGTCGCAAACCGGCGGCGCCATGAAACTGTTCCGTTCTGGAAGCCGCCCGACGCTGGGATCGGTCATTGGCCGTGGCCATTTGATTGTGGCGCTGGTAGCCGTGACGATGGCCAGCGTATCGCTGACCCTGCTGGGCGTTCTCGCGCTGCGGGTGTACGCCGATCACAACTTGCAGCTCATTGCGCGCTCGATCAGCTACACCGTGGAAGCGGCGGTAGTGTTCAACGACAAGGCCGCCGCGACTGAAGCGCTGGCCTTGATTGCGTCCACCGAAGAGGTGGCGGACGCGCAGGTGTTCGATGCGCAAGGTCAGGTGCTGGCGCGTTGGCAGCGGCCGGAGAACGGCTTGTTCACCGAATTGGAAATGCAGATCACGCGTACCGTTCTGGAAAAGCCGGTCAGGCTGCCGATTGAGCATCAGGAGCGCGAAATCGGTCACATTCTGCTGGTCGGTCATGGCGGCAGTCTCATGCGCTTTTTGCTGAGCGGTCTGGCAGGGATCATCCTGTGTACCGCCATCAGTGCCTGGGTCGCGCTCTATCTCGCGCGTCGACAATTACGCGGTATTACCGGACCACTGCGTAGCCTCGCCGCGGTGGCCCACGCCGCGCGCAGCGAGCGCGCGCTGGATCGGCGGGTACCGCCGGCGCAGATTGCCGAACTGGATAATCTGGGCAACGACTTCAATGCTTTGCTCGACGAACTCGAATCCTGGCAAACCCACCTGCAGAGCGAGAACGAGACCCTCGCCCACCAGGCCAGCCACGACAGCCTCACCGGCTTGCCGAACCGGGCGTTTTTCGAGGGCCGATTGATTCGTGCCCTGCGTAATGCCGGCAAACTCAACGAGCGGGTAGCGGTGTTGTTTCTCGACAGTGACCGTTTCAAAGGCATCAACGACAACTTCGGCCACGCCGCCGGCGATGCCGTGCTGGTGGCGGTCGCCAATCGGGTCCGCGCGCAGCTGCGTGAAGAGGATCTGGTGGCGCGGCTCGGCGGCGATGAGTTTGCCGTGCTGCTCGCGCCGCTGCACAAGGTCGAAGATGCCGAGCGCATTGCTGACAAGATTCTCGACAGCATGGACATGCCCATCGCGCTGCCGGGCGACACCAGTGTGGTGACGTCGCTCAGTATCGGCATTGCGGTTTTCCCCGATCATGGCGCCACGCCAGGTGCCTTGCTCAACGCCGCCGACGCCGCGATGTATCAGGCCAAACGCCTGTCACGTGGTGCTCAATTCACTGCCGGGTCGGAGAGCCCGGTTGTCAATCTGCAAACCAGGAGCTGATTCCCGTGTTCACACTTCCCGCTCGATTGTTTTCCGCCTTGCTGATGATCACCGTACTGGCGCTGACCGGCTGCCAGACCGCACCACAAAAAGGCCTGACCCCGGCGCAGATCGCCGTCCTCAAACAACAAGGCTTCGAGGCAACCGACGAAGGCTGGGAGTTTGGCCTGTCAGGCAAAGTGCTGTTTGGCAGCGATATCGAAAGCCTGAACGCGCAAAGCACCGAAATCGTCGAACGCATCGGCAAGGCGCTGGTGGGGGTCGGTATTGAACGCGTACGGGTCGACGGTCATACCGACGCCTCGGGCAAAGAGACCTATAACCAGCAATTGTCGCTGCGCCGGGCCAAGAGTGTGGCCAAAGTGCTGACCACCGTCGGCATGAAGGAAGAGAATATCCAGTTGCGCGGCCTGGGCAGCAGCGAGCCGGTGGCGTCCAACAGTACTGCCGCCGGACGCACCGAGAATCGCCGGGTGTCGATTGTGGTCAGCGCCGATTAATCGGCGAACTGCATCTCGCGAGTCTGCCCCATCAGCAGACCCTGATTGCGCTCGGTCACCTCACGGATGTAATCCCACAGAAGGGTGATCCGCTTCAACTTGCGCAAGTCCTCCCGGCAGTACATCCAGAACTGCCGGGTGATGTCGATTTCTTCGGGCAGCACCGGCAGCAGGCGCGGATCCTGCGCCGCGAGGAAGCACGGCAGAATGGCCAGTGAACGCCCTTGCTGCGCTGCGACGAACTGCGCGATCACGCTGGTGCTGCGCAGGTTCGCGCTGGCGCCGGGCAGCACGTTCGCCAGGTACAGCAGCTCCGAGCTGAACGCCAGGTCATCCACATAACTGATGAATTGATGCTTGCCCAAATCGGCCGGGCGGCGGATCGGTGGGTGTTGGTCGAGGTAGTCCTGGGTCGCGTACAGCTGCAAGCGGTAGTCGCAGAGTTTGCAGCACACATACGGGCCGTGTTCCGGGCGCTCCAGTGCGATGACGATATCGGCTTCGCGTTTGGACAGGCTGATGAAGTGCGGCAGCGGCAGGATGTCTACCGAGATTGCCGGGTAAGCGTCGACGAAATGGCTCAGCTGTGGGGTGATGAAAAAGCTGCCGAAACCTTCGGTGCAACCCATGCGTACATGCCCGGAAAGTGCCACACCAGAGCCCGAGACCTGCTCGCAAGCCATGTGCAACGTGCTTTCAATCGACTCGGCATAGCCCAGCAAACGCTGGCCTTCAGTGGTCAGGACAAAACCGCTGGTGCGCGATTTTTCGAACAGCAACGTACCCAATGCCGCTTCCAGCGAACTGATGCGCCGCGACACGGTGGTGTAGTCGACGGCGAGCCGTTTGGCCGCGGTGCTGGCCTTGCGGGTACGGGCGACTTCGAGGAAAAACTTCAGGTCGTCCCAGTTCAGCGACCCCAGGGAGGTGATGTTTTTTTGCATGATGGACGGGCTTATATGTGCGTTCTTATTAGAAGTTTGCACATCTATACTCCAAAAACAGTCCGACAACCAATTCGTGACACACGCCTCATCTCAAGGCGAACCCTTTCGCCTTGGCTCCTACGATAAAAACAAGTTTCGGAGACCAGCATGAACGCATCGCTTACGCCCAACGAAACCACGGTCCAGAAGGTCAAGCTGCTGATCGACGGCGAGTGGGTCGAATCGCAGACCACCGAGTGGCACGACATCGTCAACCCGGCGACCCAGCAAGTGCTGGCCAAAGTGCCGTTTGCCACCGCCGCTGAAGTCGATGCCGCCATCAGTGCCGCGCACCGCGCGTTCCAGACCTGGAAACTGACCCCGATCGGCGCGCGCATGCGCATCATGCTCAAGCTGCAGGCACTGATCCGCGAGCACTCCAAGCGCATCGCCGTAGTGCTGAGCGCCGAGCAGGGCAAGACTATTGCCGACGCCGAGGGCGATATTTTCCGTGGCCTGGAAGTGGTCGAACACGCCTGTTCCATCGGCACCCTGCAAATGGGCGAGTTCGCCGAAAACGTGGCCGGCGGCGTCGATACCTACACCCTGCGCCAGCCAATCGGCGTGTGCGCCGGCATCACCCCGTTCAACTTCCCGGCGATGATTCCGCTGTGGATGTTCCCGATGGCCATCGCCTGCGGCAACACCTTCGTCTTGAAGCCTTCCGAGCAGGATCCGCTGTCGACCATGCTCCTGGTGGAACTGGCTATCGAGGCCGGCGTTCCGGCGGGCGTGCTCAACGTGGTGCACGGTGGCAAGGACGTGGTTGATGGCCTGTGCACCCACAAGGACATCAAAGCGGTGTCGTTCGTCGGTTCGACCGCGGTCGGTACGCACGTTTACGACCTGGCCGGCAAGCACGGCAAACGCGTGCAATCGATGATGGGCGCGAAGAACCACGCCGTGGTGCTGCCGGACGCCAATCGCGAGCAAGCGCTTAATGCGCTGGTCGGCGCCGGTTTCGGTGCCGCCGGGCAGCGTTGCATGGCCACTTCGGTGGTGGTGCTGGTCGGTGCCGCGAAACAATGGCTGCCGGACCTGAAAGCGCTGGCGCAGAAACTCAAGGTCAACGCCGGCAGCGAGGCGGGCACCGATGTCGGCCCGGTGATCTCGAAGAAAGCCAAGGCGCGGATTCTCGATCTGATCGAGAGCGGCATCAAGGAAGGCGCCAAGCTTGAGCTCGATGGTCGCGACATCAAGGTGCCCGGCTACGAGCAAGGCAACTTCGTCGGCCCGACCCTGTTCTCGGGCGTGACCACCGACATGCAGATCTACACCCAGGAAATCTTCGGGCCGGTGCTGGTGGTGCTGGAAGTCGACACCCTTGATCAGGCCATTGCGCTGGTCAACGCCAACCCGTTCGGCAACGGCACGGGCCTGTTCACCCAGAGCGGTGCGGCGGCGCGTAAATTTCAGAGTGAAATCGACGTCGGCCAGGTCGGCATCAACATCCCGATTCCGGTGCCGGTGCCGTTCTTCAGCTTCACCGGTTCCCGTGGCTCGAAACTCGGCGACCTCGGCCCGTACGGCAAGCAAGTGGTGCAGTTCTACACCCAGACCAAAACGGTCACGGCGCGCTGGTTCGATGACGACAGCGTCAACGACGGCGTGAACACCACCATCAACCTGCGCTGAGGACTGGTCATGAAAATCGCATTTATCGGTCTGGGCAACATGGGCGCGCCGATGGCGCGCAACCTGATCAAGGCCGGCCATTCGCTGAACCTGGTGGACCTGAACAAAACCGTGCTGGCGGAACTGGAGCAACTGGGCGGCACCATCCGCGCCTCGGCCCGTGAAGCGGCGCAAGACGCCGAGCTGGTGATCACCATGCTCCCGGCGGCGGTGCATGTGCGTAGCGTCTGGCTCGGTGAGGACGGTGTGCTGGCCGGTATCGGCAAAGGGGTGCCGGCGGTGGATTGCAGCACCATTGATCCGCAGACCGCCCGCGATGTGGCCGCCGCTGCCGCCAAACAAGGCGTGGCCATGGCCGATGCACCGGTCTCCGGCGGCACCGGTGGCGCGACCGCTGGCACGCTGACCTTCATGGTCGGCGCCACCCCGGAACTGTTCGCCACCCTGCAACCGGTGCTGGCGCAGATGGGCCGCAACATCGTGCATTGCGGTGAAGTCGGCACCGGGCAAATCGCCAAGATCTGCAACAACCTGCTGCTGGCGATTTCGATGGTCGGCGTCAGCGAAGCCATGGCGCTGGGCGATGCACTGGGGATCGACACCTCGGTGCTGGCCGGGATCATCAACAGCTCCACCGGGCGTTGCTGGAGTTCGGAAATGTACAACCCGTGGCCGGGCATCGTCGAAACGGCGCCGGCCTCGCGTGGTTATACCGGTGGTTTCGGTGCCGAGCTGATGCTCAAGGATCTGGGGCTGGCCACCGAAGCGGCGCGTCAGGCGCATCAACCGGTGGTACTCGGCGCGGTGGCGCAGCAGTTGTATCAGGCGATGAGCCAGCGCGGGGAGGGCGGCAAGGACTTCTCGGCGATCATCAACAGCTATCGCAAGCCGCAGTAACCACGCATCAAATGGTGGGGTGAGCTTCTGTGGCGAGGGAGCTTGCTCCCGCTGGTCTGCATCGCAGACCCAAACCCGGTCAATGCGGTTCTTCATAAAAACCGCATTGACTGAATTTACGACTGCTGCGCAGCCGAACGGGAGCAAGCTCCCTCGCCACAGGCGGTTTCCCGGCTTTTTTGCATCAGGCGAAAACGAAATATTTGCGCACGGTCTCGACCACTTCCCAGGTGCCTTTCATCCCCGGCTCAACCACGAAGATGTCGCCGGCACGCAGGTGAATCGGCGCCATGCCGTCCGGGGTGATGATGCAATAGCCTTCCTGGAAGTGGCAGTACTCCCACTTCACGTAGTCGACCCGCCACTTGCCCGGGGTGCAGATCCAGGTGCCCATGATCTTGCTGCCGTCTTCGCTGGTGTAGGCGTTGAGGTTGACGGTGTGCGGGTCACCTTCGAGTTTTTCCCATTTGCAGGCATCGAGTACCGGCAGCGGGTGGGTGTCGCGCAGAACGGTGATGGGGGCGGTCGCGGTCATGGGAACTCCGGGCAGAGGGATTTGAAGTCGAACCCTATAGCGCCTGCTCGCCGTTCAGTTGTCTGTGCTCGACATCGAACTGCTCAGAAACGCGCGGATCAGTGAGCGCGTGTAACAACGCGCGGGCGTAATTCGGCAACGTAGCGAAGTCTCGGGCGCACAACATGAGCGTGCGGCGTGCCCACGTTTCATTGAGCGCAACCCATTTGAATGACCGCAATGCGCTTCGCTCGACAGCGGCCAGCGGCACAATTGCCAGCCCGGCACCTCGGGCGACCATGCGTAGCACCCCGTCGAATCCGTCGGCGCGGATGCGGATCTGCATCCGCGAGCCGCTGTGCAGCGCTTGTTCTTCCAGATACACCGCCAGCGCACTGTCGGCGCGCAGTCCGACAAAGTCATGCTGCAGAGCGTCGCTGAAACGGCTTTCGGCAGCGTCAGACAATGGGTGGTCGAGGGGGAGAATCAGCACCAGCGGATCGGCACGAAATGGCAGGGTCTGCAGGTCGGTGGTATCGACGGCGTCGGACACAATCCCCAGGTCCGCCGCGCCTTGGCGCAAGGCATGAGTGATGCGCGCGCTGGGCAATTCCTGCAGATCGATGTCGAGGTTGGGATGCTCGCACAAAAAGTCCGCCAGCACTTCCGGCAGGTATTCAGTGATCGCGGTGGTGTTGCACAGCAACCGTACCTGGCCTTTGACGCCTTGGGCGTAATCGGCCAGATCCTGCTGCATGCGTTCGGACTGTTGCAGGAGGACGCGCGCATGTTGCGCCAGCGCCTTGCCGGCCGGCGTCGGGCTCACGCCACGGCGCCCGCGCTGCAGGAACTCGGTGCCGAGCGAAGCCTCCATGGCCCGGATGCGCGCACTGGCGGCGGCCAGCGACAGATGACTGCGGGCGGCGCCGGCGGTGATGTTGCCGCTGTCGAGGATGTGCAGGTAGAGGCGCAGGTCGGTGAGGTCGAAGTGCATGGGGGGAAGCCTCTGGTCTTCGTGGTTTCTGGGCGGGCCCTATCGCTGGCAAGCCAACTCCCACAGGATGTGTGTTGTGCACAGAATCTGTGATCGACACTGAAACTTGTGGGAGCTGGCTTGCCAGCGATGAGGCCGGAAGTTTCCATCAAGTCTTCAGCCTCTTGTATCGAAAGAGGCAGCCTCAGTATATGGCAGATTTTCAGCACACCCACCAAGGCGCACAGTAGCGCCATGAACGCACTCGCAGACTTCTATCAAAACCTCGGCCTGGGCCTATCGCTGCTGGTCATCGCCACCTTTATCATGGCCGGTCTGGTCAAAGGGGTAATCGGTCTCGGCTTGCCCACTGTCGCAATGGGGCTGCTGGGTCTGGCTATGGCCCCAGCACAGGCAGCCGCATTGCTGATCATTCCGGCGACACTGACCAACGTTTGGCAACTGGCCTTTGGCGGGCATCTGAAAGGGCTGATCAAACGCCTGTGGCCGCTGCTGCTGATGATCTTCCTCGGGACCGCCGTCGGCACGTTGTCGATCGGCATGGCGGGCGGGCATTGGGTGGTGCGCGGCTTGGGCGCGGCGTTGCTGCTGTATGCGTTGAGCGGGTTGCTGCTGCCGACCCTGCAGGTCAATCCCCGGCATGAGCCGTGGCTCGGCCCGCTGTGCGGGCTGATCACCGGAGTCATCACTTCGGCCACCGGCGTGTTCGTGATACCGGCGGTGCCGTACCTGCAGGCGCTGGGTTTGCAGCGTGATGAACTGGTGCAGGCGCTGGGCCTGTCGTTCACCGTCTCGACCCTGGCGCTGGCCGGCGGCCTGTTCTGGCGCGATGCACTGGGCAGTGGCGAGTTGACTGCCTCGCTGCTGGTGCTGATCCCGGCGATGCTGGGCATGGGGTTTGGCCAATGGCTGCGGCAGCGCATCAGCGCCGTGCTGTTCAGGCGCGTGTTCTTTATCGGACTGGGCGCACTCGGCGCCCATTTGCTGATCAGCGGCTAGCCGAAGAAGCGCTGAGCATTTCGATCCGACGGATATCGAAATCGCGCTCCAGGTACGTCATGCGGTTGTCGAAAAACTCGCGCATGTGCGGCAGGTTCGAGTGCACGTCCAGGTGCGCCTGGCTTTCCCAGATCTCGTAGAAGATGAATAGCGTCGGGTCTTCCTGGTCGCGCAGCATGTGGTACTCAATGCAGCCCGGCTCGGCGCGGCTCGGCTCGACATAGGCGCGAAACAGCGCTTCGAAGGCCTCGGCTTTCTCCGGGCGGGTCTTGGCGTGCAGGATGAAACCGTGGCGCTCACTCATCAGATCAACTCCTCAAATGCAGATGGCTGCCAATGCTATTGCAACAATCTGCGTTACATTCGTGCTTTTTGATCAAATGTATTTTGCGTCGACGCGGCTTATTCCGCGCGAGATGGATGGTTAACCTGCCGCCATTCGTTTTCCCATCTTTCTCCAGCCCAATGGCTGCGCGAGGCGTTCTGATGAAAAAAGTGTTGTTGCTCAATGGCGGCAAGAAATTCGCCCATTCCGACGGTCGTTACAACGCCACCCTGCACGAAACTGCACTGAGCGTGCTGGATCGTGGTGGCCTGGATGTCAAAACCACGTTCATCGATGAGGGGTACGACGTCGCTGAAGAAGTGGCCAAATTCCTCTGGGCCGATGTGATCATTTATCAGATGCCGGGCTGGTGGATGGGCGCGCCGTGGACGGTGAAAAAGTACCTCGACGAAGTCTTCACCGAAGGTCATGGCAGCCTTTATGCCAGCGATGGTCGGACCCGTTCCGATGCGTCGCAGAAGTACGGCAGCGGCGGTCTGATTCAAGGCAAGCAGTACATGCTGTCGCTGACCTGGAATGCACCGCAGCAAGCTTTCGACGACCCGAGCGATTTCTTCGAAGCCAAAGGTGTCGACGCGGTGTATTTCCCGTTCCACAAGGCCAACGAGTTTTTGGGCATGAGCGGGTTGCCGACGTTTCTCTGTGTCGATGTGATGAAGCGGCCGAACATCGAGAATGATGTGGCGCGGTATGAGCAGCATCTGAAACAGGTGTTTGCTCTCAAGGCTTGATGGATTTCAGGCTACTATCGAATGGCTTGGCCTGATCCTGTGGCGAGGGAGCTTGCTCCCGCTGGGCTGCGCAGCGGCCCTCGCTTTTACCTGAACCGCAGGGGAGCGCTTCGCACTCCAGCGGGAGCAAGCTCCCTCGCCACAATGAGTACGCATTCGATTAGAGAGTTTCCGTGAAAGCCAGATCCGATGAATTGCAGATTTTCGTCTGCGTGATCGAGTGCGGTTCGATTTCCGCCGCCGCCGAACAGGTCGGGCAGACGCCGTCGGCGGTCAGCCGCACGTTGTCGCGGCTCGAAGCCAAGCTCGACACCACGCTGATCAACCGCACCACGCGGCGCATGGACCTGACCGAGGAGGGCAAGTATTTCTTCGAACAGGCCAAGCTGATTCTCGATCAGATGGATGCGCTCGAAGAGCGTCTGTCTTCACGCCAGCAAACCCCGTCCGGGCGTCTGCGGATCAACGCTGCGTCGCCGTTCATGCTGCACGCCATCGTGCCCTACATCGACGAGTTCCGCAGGTTGTACCCGGACATCCAGCTCGAACTCAACAGCAATGACCTGATCATTGACTTGCTGGAACAAAGCACCGACGTCGCGATCCGCATCGGCACTCTTGCTGACTCCACGTTGCATGCGCGTTCGCTCGGTTGCAGTCCGCTGCTGATCGTCGCCAGTCCGGCGTATCTGGAGCAGCACGGCGCGCCGCAGCAGGTCGCCGACTTGAGTGACCACGCCCTGCTCGGTTTCACCCACAACGAAGGCCTCAATCAGTGGCCGCTGCGTTACGTGCACGGTGACCGTTGGCCGATCACTCCGGCCATCAGCGCCTCCAGCGGTGAGACCGTGCGCCATCTCGCGCTGGAGGGGCAGGGCATTGCCTGCCTGTCGCACTTCATGACCATCGACGACATTCGCGCCGGACGCCTCAAGGTGTTGCTGGCGGAGTTCAACAGCGGTTATCGCCAGCCGATCAACGCGGTGTACTACCGGAACTCGCAACTGGCGCTGCGCATCCAGTGCTTCCTCGATTTCATCCAGAGCAAACTCGCGGCGTACGCCAGTGCTGATTTCAAGGGCTGATTCGTGATCCCTGCGCAAGAGTGAATTGGGCGAGGGCGGGTTTTTCCATCGGGGTGACCGGTCGATACTCGTTGCATCACTTATTCACGCAGGGAGTTTCTCCATGAACGTATTCATCACCGGCGCCGCCGGTTTTATCGGCGGTTCCATCGCCACCGGTCTGGTCCAGGCCGGGCACTCTGTCACGGGCCTGGTGCGCAGCGCCGAGCAGGCCGATGAGCTGAAAGCTTTGGGCATCACCCCGGTGATCGGCACCCTCGAAGACAGTACATTACTGGCCGATCAGGCCCGCGCCGCCGATGCGGTGATCAATGCCGCCAGCAGTGACCATCGCGGCGCGGTCGAAGCCTTGCTCGACGCCCTGCGCGGTTCGCACAAAGTGTTCCTGCACACCAGCGGTTCGAGCATCGTCGGCGATGCCTCGGGCGGCAAATCCAGTGACGTCATCTACTATGAAGACAACCTGCCGGAACCCACCGTTGACAAGGCGGCCCGCGTGGCGATCGACAACCTGATCCTCGCCGCCGCACAGGACGGCGTGAACTCGGCAGTGATCTGCAACACCCTGATCTACGGCCACAGCCTGGGCGTCAATCGCGACAGCGTGCAGTTGCCGCGTCTGCTCAAACAAGCACGTAAAAGTGGCGTGGTGCGGCATGTCGGCACTGGCCAGAACATCTGGTCCAACGTGCACATCGAAGACGTCGTCGCACTGTACCGGCTGGCGCTGACCCGGAACGTGCCCGGCACCTTCTACTTCGTCGAAAGCGGTGAAGCCTCGTTCATCGACATGACCACTGCCATGGCGCAGGCGTTGAATCTGGGCCAGCCACAAGACTGGCCACTGCAAGACGCCGAAGCCGAATGGGGCTACGAAATGGCCAACTACGGGCTCGGCTCCAACAGCCGCGTACGCGGCAAACACGCTCGTGAACGGCTGGGCTGGGCGCCAAAGCGTACGTCGGTGGTGGAGTGGATTCGTAACGAGATGGTGTGAATCGTACTCCAGCCATCCAGACACCACCGAACCTGTGGGAGCTGGCTTGCCAGCGATAGCGGTTCACCCGTCAGCAAATATGTTGAATGTGCAGCCGCCATCGCTGGCAAGCCAGCTCCCACAAGTTTTTGTGTTTGCCTGGGAACCATGTAAATCCCGCCCCGCGATTTTCATTAATCGCGACAAGACATATCCAACAGCGACACGCCTTACCTCTCCACGAAAATTACTTTCATGGCGTTTGAAAACTCGATCTCGAAATGATTTATGAGTTTCACAACCCATTCGAACGTGACCCTTTCGAGGAGTACCGCATGACGCCTTCCTTCGGCTATTGGCTACTGATTTATGCCGCCGTAGCCATCATTGCCTTGATCGTGCTGATCGCCCGTTACCGGCTCAATCCGTTTATTGTCATCACGCTGATTTCCCTCGGTCTGGCGCTGGTGGCGGGGATGCCGCCGTCGGGCGTGGTGGGGGCGTATGAGGCCGGCGTGGGCAAGACGCTGGGGCATATTGCGCTGGTGGTGGCGCTGGGGACGATGCTCGGCAAGATGATGGCCGAGTCCGGCGGTGCGGAGCAGATGGCCCGCACCTTGATCGAGAAATTCGGCGAGAAAAACGCACACTGGGCGATGGTTTGCATCGCGTTTCTGGTCGGCCTGCCGCTGTTCTTCGAAGTCGGCTTTGTCTTACTGGTACCCATCGCCTTCACCGTGGCGCGGCGGGTGGGTGTGTCGATTCTGATGGTCGGCCTGCCGATGGTTGCCGGCCTGTCGGTGGTGCATGCGCTGGTACCGCCGCACCCGGCGGCGATGCTCGCGGTGCAGGCGTATCAGGCCTCGGTCGGGCAGACC
Source organism: Pseudomonas sp. W15Feb9B (assembly GCF_000828175.1). NCBI lineage: Bacteria > Pseudomonadati > Pseudomonadota > Gammaproteobacteria > Pseudomonadales > Pseudomonadaceae > Pseudomonas > Pseudomonas sp. W15Feb9B. Next base: position 21,852 of record NZ_JTKF01000011.1, read on the forward strand.
TTGCTGTATGCGATTGCCATCGGTATTCCCACCGCAATCATCGCCGGTCCGCTGTACGCCAAATTCATCGTGCCGCGCATTCAACTGCCGGTGGATAACCCGCTGGAAAAACAATTTCTCGACCGCGAGCCGCGCGACAGGCTGCCGGGTTTCGGCATCACCATGGCGACCATTCTGTTGCCGGTGGTGCTGATGCTGATCGGTGGCTGGGCCAACCTGATCTCCACGCCGGGCAGCGGTTTCAACCAGTTCCTGTTGTTCATCGGCAACTCAGTGATCGCACTGTTGCTGGCGACCTTGCTGAGTTTCTGGACGTTGGGCATCGCTCAGGGTTTCAACCGTGAATCGATCCTCAAATTCACCAACGAGTGCCTGGCACCGACGGCCAGTATCACTTTGCTGGTCGGCGCCGGCGGTGGTCTGAACCGGATTCTGGTGGACGCTGGGGTCACCGATCAGATTGTCGGGCTGGCCCACGAATTTCACCTGTCGCCGCTGATCATGGGCTGGCTGTTCGCCGCGTTGATGCGGGTGGCCACCGGCTCGGCCACCGTGGCGATGACCACCGCGTCCGGCGTGGTTGCGCCGGTGGCCATCGGTCTGGGTTATCCACACCCGGAATTGCTGGTGCTGGCGACCGGCGCCGGCTCGGTGATCTTTTCCCACGTCAACGACGGCGGCTTCTGGTTGATCAAGGAATACTTCAACATGACGGTCGCGCAGACGTTCAAGACCTGGACCGTGCTTGAGACCCTGATCTCGCTGGTCGCTTTCGCTTTGACCGTCGGCCTTTCTTACCTGCTGTAACCGGAGCCCGCCGCCATGGACATCCTTTATCAGATCCGCGCTCGTCAGGATTCCTTCAGCGCCGGCGAAGGCCGCATCGCCCGGCTGATGCTGGACGACGTCGGTTTTGCCGCGAGCGCCAGCCTCGAAGATCTCGCACAACGGGCCGAAGTCAGTACCGCCACGTTGTCGCGTTTTGCCCGTACGGTGGGCTGCCGCGACCTGCGCGATCTGCGCCTGCAACTGGCCCAGGCCAGCGGCGTTGGCAGCCGTTTTCTCGACCCGGCGGGTACCCCTGAACAGTCGGCGTTCTACGGGCAGATTGTCGGCGATATCGAAACCACGCTGCGCCAGCATCTGGCAGGGTTCGACGAATCGCGCTTCGCCGACGCGGTGAAAATGCTCGGCCAGGCGCGGATGATTCATGCGTTCGGCATGGGCGGTTGCTCGACCCTGTGCAGCGATGAATTGCAGGTACGCCTGGTGCGCCTTGGCTACCCGATTGCGGTGTGCCACGACGCGGTGATGATGCGCGTCACCGCCGCCAGCCTCAGTGCCGAGCACGTGCTGATCGTCTGCTCGCTGACCGGCATCACCCCGGAGCTTTTGGAAACCGTCGAACTGGCGCGCAACTATGGCGCGCGCATTCTGGCCATCACCCGCGCCGACTCACCGCTGGCCGAATTGGCCGACATCGTCCTGCCGTTGCAAGGCGCGGAAACTTCGTTCATCTACAAACCGACGGCGGCGCGCTACGGCATGTTGCTCGCCATCGATGTGCTTGCGACCGAGCTGGCGCTGGCCAATCCTGAAGACAATCAAGAGCGTCTGCGGCGGATCAAACTCGCCCTCGACGAATACCGTGGCGGCGACGATCACCTGCCGCTGGGAGACTGACATGCAGTACGACACGCTGATCCGCAACGCCACCGTCATCGATGGCAGCAACACGCCCGGCTACCGCGCTGATGTGGCGATTCTCAACGGGCGCATCGAACGCATTGGCGACTTGCACGATGCCCGCGCCACAGAAGAAATCGACGCCGCCGGCCGCGTGCTCGCCCCGGGTTTTATCGACGTGCACACCCACGACGACACCGTGGTCATCCGCCAGCCGCAGATGCTGCCCAAACTCAGCCAGGGCGTGACTACGGTGATCGTCGGCAACTGCGGGATCAGCGCCTCGCCGGTCAGTCTCAAAGGCAATCCACCGGACCCGATGAACCTGCTCGGCAGCGCGGCGGCGTTCGTCTATCCACGTTTCAGCGATTATCGCGCCGCCGTCGAAGCGGCGAACACCACGTTGAACGTCGCCGCACTGGTCGGTCACACCGCGCTGCGCAGCAATCACCTCGACGATCTGTTGCGCACCGCCACGTCTGACGAAATCGCTGCCATGCGTGAGCAACTGCGTGAAAGCCTTGAGGCCGGCGCACTCGGTTTATCCACAGGTCTGGCCTACGCCAGCGCCTTCAACGCTTCCACCGATGAAGTGAAGCAACTGACCGAAGAACTGACGGCATTCGGCGCGGTGTACACAACCCACCTGCGCAGTGAATTCGAACCGGTGCTGGAGGCGATGGACGAAGCGTTCAGCATCGGCCGTCACTCGCGATCCCCGGTGATCATTTCCCACCTCAAATGCGCCGGTGTGGGTAACTGGGGGCGCAGTCCGCAGTTGCTCGCGGCGTTGGAGCAAGCAGCGAAAACCCAGCACGTGGGCTGCGATTGCTATCCCTACGCAGCGAGTTCTTCGACGCTGGATCTGAAGCAGGTCACCGATGCTCACCGCATCACCATCACCTGGTCGACGCCGCATCCTGAAGTCAGCGGCCGCGACCTGATCGACATCGCCGCCGAATGGAACGTGCCACTGCTCGAAGCCGCCAAACGCCTGCAACCGGCGGGCGCGGTGTACTACGGCATGGACGAGGCCGATGTACGAAAAATCCTCGCGCATCCACTGTCGATGGTCGGCTCTGACGGCCTGCCGGAAGACCCGTTCCCGCACCCACGCCTGTGGGGCGCTTTCCCACGAGTACTCGGACATTTCAGTCGTGATGTCGGGCTGTTTCCGCTGCACACCGCCGTGCACAAGATGACCGGTCTGTCGGCGGCGCGGTTTGGCTTGAAAGAGCGCGGCGAGATTCGTGAGGGCTATTGGGCGGATCTGGTCTTGTTCGATCCTGAGACGGTGCGCGATGTGGCGGATTTCACTGATCCGCAACGAGCGGCACAGGGGATTGAGGGGGTGTGGGTCAATGGCGTGTTGAGCTATCGCGACGGGCAGGCGAATGGTCGCCGGGAAGGGCGGTTTCTGGCGCGGCAGGGGGATTTGCGCGAAGGATTTCATTGATTGCCAAGCCCCGGTAGGCGCTGCCGAAGGCTGCGATCTTTTGATCTTCGTCTCGTAGTGGCACTCTGAGATTAAAGAATGTCGAAACCAAGCCGAATTGCTGACATCCCGCCCCGCTAAACGCTTGGGCCAACCAGTCAGGGAGCACCCCATGAGCTTCGGCAAAACCACCCCGATCCTGCGGATCTTCGATGAAGCCAAGGCGTTGGAGTTTTACGTCGACTTCCTTGGCTTCAAGATCGACTGGCAGCACCGTTTCGAAGCGAATTTCCCGCTGTATCTGCAGGTGTCCCGTGGCGAATGCGTGCTGCACCTGTCCGAGCATCACGGCGACGCGACGCCGGGCTCGGCGTTGCGCATCGAGACCGACGAGCTGGAGGCGTTTCAGCAGCAGTTGCAGGCCAAGGATTACAAGTTCTCGCACCCACAGATTCAGGCGATGCCGTGGGGCAGTCAGGACATGACGATTGCTGATCCGTTTGGTAATCGGTTGGTGTTTACCAACGCGATCAGTGTTTGAGTCGAGCCATACAAAAAAAGCGCTGCCAAACCATTAAGGTGGCTACTGGCGCCATCGCTGGCAAGCCAGCTCCCACAGTGATCGAGTCGTACACAAAATTTGTGCTTCACCAAGAAACCTGTGGGAGCTGGCTTGCCAGCGATGAGGCCAGAACAATCACCCCCGATGCATCTGCCGAAACTCCCCCGGTGGCATCCCGCGCCGGCTCTTGAAGGTTCGGTGAAAAGAGCGCGGCTCGGTAAACCCCAGATACTGCGCAATGTCCTGAATCGGCAACGTACTGTTGAGCAAATAATGCTCCGCCAGCTCCTGACGCAAATCATCGAGAATCTGCTGATACGACGTCCCCGCCTGATGCAACTGCCGCTGCAACGTGCGCACCGACACCGCGAGCTGCTCGGCCACCTGTTCCTTGCGCGGCAAGCCTTCCTTGAGCAACTGACGCAGGATGCTTTTGACCCGCTGCTCCAGCGACGCATCCTCCAGCGTCGCCATCAAACCCATCGCATGTTCTTCCAGCGTACGCAGCAATTGCGCATCGGCCTGGCGCAGCGGTAATTGCAGATACGCCAACGGCACGATCAGCGCTGAATAGGCCTGCTCGAACAGCACCGGGCAATCGAAAAACGCTTCGTACTGCGCCTGGGTAGCATCTGGCGGGCACGGATGTTCCAGCCACACGGCGGCGGGCGACATCTGTGTGTCGGCGATCCAGCGCGCGTATTGCAGCCACGAGCCGAGGACGTTTTCCACCAGATGCCGGCGGATACGCGGGCGCTCGTAGCGGCACGTCCAGATCAGGTGCACGTGGCCATCCTGCACGTCGGCGCGGCTGACGCCCATGTCGCCCACCAGTTTTTCGAACGGCATGATCCGGCTCATCGCATCGCCCAGAGTTGCGCAGTTCATGGTGATGTAACCGAGCACGCTCCAGGAGTTGGGCAGGACGAAATTGGCCGCGTTGAGACCGAACAGCGGATCGCCCGAGTGCTCGCAGAAATAATCGAGCAGGCGCTCATGGGTTTCGCCCGGCAGGCGCAGGCTGTTGTCGCTCAGTTGCTGCGCCTGCAAACCGGCAGCGGCCAACGCCGGCTCGATGGCCATGCCCAGTTGCTCGGCATGGCGCACGTATTTGAGCAGCGGCGGAACCGAGGTGAAGCCGAGCGATTGCATGATCCGAATCCCTTGATCAAGGCCTGCGTGAGCGAATGAATGCCTGAAAGGTAATTTGAAACCCCGACTAAAGTAAATGGCTGGCACTGGCGCGACGTTTGACTCAATTGGCTACTCGAACTGGCCGGATACGACCGTGACACTTTTTGGCCGCTGACTAGTATGGAGGCCTGCAATATCACTGATCAGACTGCATAAGAAGGACACACGCATGCGACGCTGGAACGGCTGGGGAGATGCAACCACGGTGGTCGAACTGCCGGCCCAGGGCGCGAGCTTTCTCCATGAACGACTGGGGGCCGGGCAGGTGTTGCCCGATGCCACGCTGGACGCGGCATTGGCGCGGGTGCCGGTCTCGCGGCTGGCGGCGCACACCTTGTACAGCGTCGATGCCCATGACCGTCTGCTGCACGCCCGGGGCCAGAGCCTGCCGGACTGGCTGGCGCTGCGCGAAGGTGCACTGGGCAATTATCCGGACGCGGTGGCGTTTCCGGAGACCGCCGGGCAGATCCGCCAATTGCTGGCGCTCGCCCACGAACAGGACCTGTGCCTGATTCCCTACGGCGGCGGCACCTCGGTGGCCGGGCATATCAATCCGCCGGATTCGGCGCGGCCGGTGGTGACCGTGTCGCTGGCGCGGATGAATCGTCTGATCGACCTCGACGAGCAGAGCCAACTGGCGACGTTCGGCCCCGGTGCCAGTGGCCCGCAGGTGGAAAGTCAGCTGCGCGCTCGCGGCTACACGCTGGGGCATTTCCCGCAGTCGTGGGAGCTGTCGACGCTGGGCGGTTGGGTCGCCAGTCGCTCCAGCGGTCAGCAGTCGTTGCGTTACGGGCGCATCGAGCAATTGTTCGCTGGCGGCACCCTGGAAACTTTCGCCGGGCCTTTGGAAATCCCGACCTTTCCTGCCTCGGCGGCGGGGCCTGATCTGCGCGAAGTGGTGCTCGGTTGCGAGGGCCGTTTCGGGATCATTTCCGAGGTCAAAGTGCGGGTCAGTCCGCTGCCGGCCGATGAGCGTTTCTACGGGGTGTTCCTGCCCAGTTGGAGCAAGGCGCTGCAAGCGATCCGCCAATTGGCCCAGGCGCGGGTGCCGCTGTCGATGCTGCGCCTGTCGAACGCGGTGGAGACCGAAACCCAACTGGCGCTGGCCGGGCATCCGCAGCAGATCGCCTGGCTGGAGAAGTACCTGAACCTGCGCGGCGCCGGTGAAGGCAAGTGCCTGCTGACTTTCGGCGTGACCGGCAACCGTCGGCAAAACGCGCTCTCGTTGAGCCAGGCGCGCCAGCATCTGAAAGCCTTCGGCGGCGTGTTCACCGGTACGTTGCTTGGCAAAAAGTGGGCGCAGAACCGCTTCCGTTTCCCCTACCTGCGCGAGAACCTGTGGAACGCCGGCTACGTGGTCGACACCCTGGAAACCGCCACCGACTGGAGCAATGTCGACAATCTGCTCACCCTGATCGAAAACAGCCTGCGCGATGCCTTGGCGGCGCAGGGTGAACGGGTGCATGTGTTCACCCATCTGTCCCACGTTTACGGCGAAGGCTCGAGCATCTACACCACTTACGTGTTTCGCCCGGCGGCGGATTATCCGGCGACGCTGGCGCGCTGGCAGGCGCTCAAGCACGCGGCCAGTCAGACCATCGTCGACAACCACGGCACCATCAGCCACCAGCATGGGGTCGGCAAGGATCACGCGCCGTACCTGCCGCGCGAAAAAGGCGCGCTGGCGATGGACACTTTGCAGGCGCTGAGCAGGCACTTCGATCCGGCCGGGCGCCTCAACCCCGGCACGCTGATGCAGGAGTGACGATCATGCACCCGGACTGGAACGCCGCGTGGCGCCAGCAAACCTTGCCGACATTGGCCGACGCAAGCTGGGATCTGATCGTCATCGGCGGCGGTATCAGCGGTGCCGGCATCCTGCGCGAAGCGGCACGGCGTGGCTGGCGTTGTCTGCTGCTGGAGCAACGTGATTTCGCCTGGGGCACCTCCAGCCGGTCGTCGAAAATGGTTCACGGCGGATTGCGTTATATCGCCAAGGGCCAGTGGCGCCTGACCCGCGATTCGGTGCGCGAGCGTCAGCGTCTGCTCGACGAAGCGCCGGGACTGGTGGAACCGATGAGTTTCCTGATGCCGCACTATCGCGGCGGCTTTCCCGGGCCGCGTGTGCTCGGTGGCTTGTTGTCGGTGTACGACGCGTTGGCCGGACGACGCAGCCATCGTTTTCACGACGCGCAGCAACTGCGGTTTCTCGCGCCGGGGGTGAAGGAAACCCGGCTGCTCGGTGGCACCAGTTTTGTCGATGCGCTGACCGATGATGCACGGCTGGTGATGCGCGTGTTGAGTGAAGCGCGAGCCGATGGCGCAGTGGTACTCAACGGGGTGCGCGTCGAACATTTGCTGCGTGAAGACGGCCGGGTGTGTGGGGTTCAGGTCGAAGATTATGAGTCGGGCGGGTCGTTGCAATTGCGTTGCGACGTGCTGGCGGTGGCGACCGGGGCGTGGGCGGAGCGCCTGCGTTTGCCCGAGGCTCCGCGACAATTGCGCCCGCTGCGCGGCAGTCATCTGCTGCTGCCGGGCTGGCGTTTGCCAGTGGCGCAGGCCTTCACGTTTCTGCATGCGCGCGACCGGCGGCCAGTGTTCGTTTTTCCGTGGGAAGGCGCGACAGTGGTTGGCACCACCGACCTCGATCATCGCGAGAATCTGGATCAGAGCGCGAGCATCAGCGCTGAAGAACTCGACTACCTGCTGGCGGCCTGCACGCAACAATTTCCAGGTGCCGAAGTGACGGCGAGCGATGTGCTGTCGACCTGGTCCGGCGTGCGTCCGGTGGTGGGCAGCGCGGCGGGTCAACAGCAAGGCAAGCCGTCGAATGAAACCCGTGAACATGTGCTGTGGCAGGAGCCGGGGTGCGTCACGTTGGCTGGCGGCAAACTGACAACGTTTCGCCCGCAAGCCATCGAAGTACTCAAGGCCTGTGCCGACATGCTTGGCCGTGCTTTCGAAGATGACGGCGCGCCGGTATTCGCAGCCGTACCGCCACTGACCATTCCCGGACTCAGCCCGCAACAGTGGCGACGGCTGGCCGGCAGGCACGGTCGCGATCTGCCGCGACTGGCGCAGTTGATCGCCGAGTTGGGCCACGAAATGGTTGGCAACACTGACACCTTGTGGGCAGAGCTGGCCTTCGCCTGTGAAGCGGAAATGGTGCTGCACCTCGATGATCTGTTGCTGCGCCGCACTCGTCTGGGCCTGTTGCTGGCGCGTGGTGGCGAAGCGCATTTCGCCGCCATCCGCCAACTCTGCCAGCCCCGCCTGGGCTGGGACGATGCACACTGGCAGCAAGAGCTGCAGCGTTACCGGGCGTTGTGGCAACGTCACCATGGCCTGCCGGATGCCACGCCTTGAGGCCCCTTGAAGAGAGCGCCATGGATAACCACTCGAACAAGCGCTACCTGCTGGCGATCGACAACGGCACCCAGAGCGTGCGCGCATTGCTTTTCGATTTGCAGGGCAATCTGCTCGGTAAAGGCAAGGTCGAGTTGCAGGCGTATTACTCGACGCAACCGGGCTGGGCCGAGCAGGACCCGGAATATTATTGGGCGAAACTCGGCGAGGCCTGTCAGCAGGTGTGGGCGCAAACCGGGATTGATCGCTCGCAGATTGCCGGGGTGTCGCTGACCACCCAGCGCGGCACGGTGATCAATGTCGATGCCGAGGGCAAACCGCTGCGCCCGGCGATTTTGTGGCTCGATCAGCGCCAGAGCGACGTCGAGGGCGGGATCAAGGGACCGTGGGGCTGGCTGTTCAAACTGGTCGGCGCGCAGGCCACCGTGGATTATTTTCGCGCGCAGGCAGAGGCCAACTGGATCGCCAGACACCAGCCTGAAGTCTGGGCGGCGACCGACAAGTTTTTGCTGCTCTCGGGCTTTCTCACCCATCGCCTGTGTGGGCGCTTTGTCGACTCGGTCGGCTGTTGCGTCGGCTACCTGCCGTTCGACTTCAAACGCCTGAAATGGGCCGCACCCAGCGACTGGAAATGGCAGGCGCTGGCGGTGCGTCCGGAGCAATTGCCAACCTTGCACAAACCTGGCGAAACCCTTGGCTACATCAGCGCTGAAGCGAGCCGTCACACCGGGATTCCCGAGGGCTTGCCGCTGATTGCCGCGGGCGCTGACAAGGCCTGCGAAGTGGTCGGTTCCGGCGTGGTCGATGCGAGTACGGTGTGCCTGTCCTACGGCACCACCGCGACCATCACCAGCACTCGCTCGCGCTATCTGGAAATCGTCCCGCTGATTCCCCCATACCCCTCGGCGGTGCCGGATCAGTACAACTGCGAGGTGATGATTTATCGCGGTTACTGGATGGTCAGCTGGTTCAAAAACGAGTTCGGTCTGCGCGAAATGCAGCAGGCGCAAGAGCAGGGCATTGAACCCGAGCAACTGTTTGATGCGCTGGTCAACGCGGTGCCGCCGGGATCGATGGGGCTGATGCTGCAACCCTACTGGTCGCCGGGAATTCGTGAGCCGGGCGTCGAAGCCAAAGGCGCGATGATCGGCTTCGGCGACGTGCACACCCGCGCGCACATTTACCGGGCGATTCTGGAAGGGCTGGCGTATGCGTTGCGCCAAGGACTGGAGAACATCGAGAAGCGCTCGAAGGTATCGGTCAAGCGTCTGCGGGTGGCCGGTGGCGGTTCGCAGAGTGATGCGGCGATGCAGCTGACGGCGAATATCTTTGGTCTGCCGGCGGAGCGCCCGCATGTGTATGAAGCGTCGGGGCTGGGCGCGGCGATCTGTTGTGCGGTGGGGTTGGGGGTGTATGCGGATTACCCGGCAGCGATAACGGCAATGACTCGCGTCGGGACGGTATTCACCCCGCAACCCGAGGCGCAGCAGGTTTACGAACGGTTATACAAAGAGGTGTACCTGCGCATGTATCGCCAGCTCAAGCCGCTGTACCAGAGCATCCGCAAAATCACCGGTTACCCCGCCTGAAAAAACACCACCAATCCCCTGTAGGAGCTGCCGAAGGCTGCGATCTTTTGACTTTGATTTTTTAAAAACAAGATCAAAAGATCGCAGCCTTCGGCAGCTCCTACACAGGTGAGCGGTGAGCTTCATATGGCGCTATCGGAGAACTTTTCTGGTGAGATCGGACAGTGTCAGCGCCGGAGGTGGTTGTTAGGCTCAACCCCCACAGCACCTCCAATAAGAATTAAAAGCGATGAAGCTGACCTTTCTCCTGTTGCTGCTTTGTGCAACGGCCCCGACGGCGTGGGGCTGGTCGAACCACACGGTGGGCAGCTATCTGGCGTTGCAGCAACTGCCGGCGCTGCGTGATGCGCCACCGGTTGCCGTCGAGCCGCTGGAGCGTTTTCTCGCCGAGCAATATCCAGCCGTGGTCGCGTTGCTGGACCAGCAGGAAAGCTTCGCCCGTGAACACTTCACCCAATACCCGCCGCGCCCCGACAACCTGAAGCTGCCCGCCGTACCGGGTGACAATCTGCGCCACGATTTTCTCACTGCGTTGCGGCTCAATCCGCGCATTCATCTGGCGATGGTCATTCAGCCGCTGCCGGGTCAAGACCTGCCGGAGCGCGAACATCTCAGCGCCGATCAGGTGATGGTCGAGCAGACGCTGTCACCGTGGAATCGCCAGCGCTTCATTCGCGTGGCGGATGGCGAGAACGTCGCGCCGCTGGCGGTACTGGCAAGCGCCGCCGACGAGCCGGATTATGGTCACGACATCAATCTGTTCAGCGACAACCCCGGCGAGGTCGGCGCGCGGTACGGCTTCGGCCCGCAGCCGTTCGGCGATGCGCGTTTTCAGTACAGCTCGCAGGCGCCGTTCCACATGGGCTTCTTCCATGAAAGCGCGGTGGTGTATGCCGCAGCCGGATTTCTTCAGCGCAGTTGGCCGGACTGGCGCGCCTATCAGTACCTGGGCCTGGCGCGTCTGGCGTTCGCCTCTGGCCATCCTTACTGGGGTTACCGTTTTCTCGGATGGGGCGTGCACCATGTGCAGGACCTGACTCAGCCGTATCACGCCAAGCCGCTGCCCGGGGTCGAACTGCCGAGTCTGTTGCTGCTGGAGGGCAAGGCGCTGGCCGGTTTTGCCGATGATAAAAAAGCCTCCATCGAACGGGTCGCTACCCGCCATATGGAAGTCGAGAAGTACCAATCGACCTGGTTGCGCCGGGTACTGCGCGCCGGTCAGGCGCATCCGATGCTCGCGGCCTACGCCGATGTCGCTCAAGACCAACAGTATCCGCCGTACTCGGTGGGCTACTTGCGCGACGTGGTCAGCGCCGAGTCGGTCGAGGACTCGGCGGCGTTCGATGAAGCCATCGGCCAATGGCTGGAGACGGCCCCGGTGACCAGTGATTTCAGCAGCGGCAACCAGTTGCAGCGCGAGCGTTTCGAGCATCCGGCACTCAATCAGCAGCTGTTCAAACTGCTCGGCCATTTCGGCGCGCACAGCCGGATTTATGTCCGTGCGGGACTCACACCGTAGCCATCGCGGTCAGGCAAAAAACAATAAGAACAAGGAGGAACCCATGATCAACACTCGATTGCGCCTCAGCGGCGTGGCACTTCCCGGTGTCGGCCTGGCGGGGCTGCTGCAACTCTGTGCGGTGGATGCGGTGCAGGCTGCCGAGTTCAGCGTGCTGGACAATCAAGTCACCGGATCGATCGACACGACCCTGTCCTATGGCCGTTTGTGGCGGGTGCAGGGCCGCGACAAGAACAACGACGACGTCAACACCAACGACGGCAATCGCAACTTCGATACCGGGCTGGTTTCCGAGGTGTACAAGATCACTTCGGAACTGGAGGCCAACTACCAGAACTACGGGATGTTCCTGCGCGGCACGGCGTTCTACGACACCCAGTTGATGGACAAGCGCAACGATTACTACCGTAACAACAACCCGGCGCAGCCGAGCCAGAGCTATCCGCAGGACGACCGTTTCACCAGTCAGACCCGTGACATCGCCGGCAGCCGGATCGAGATGCTCGACGCCTATGTCTACGGTAACTGGGACTTGGCGCAGATGCCGGTGACTGCGCGGGTCGGGCGTCAGGTGTTCAACTGGGGCGAGGGGATTTTCTATCGCGGCGGCGTCAACACCACCAACCCGGTGGACGCCGCCAAGTACCGCTTGCCGGGCGCCGAGGTCAAGGAGGTGCTGATGCCGGTGGAGGCCGTGAGCTTCAACATCGGCCTGACCGATTCGTTGACTATGGAGAGCTTCTACCAGACCAACTGGAAGGAAACCCGCATCGACCCGGTTGGGACTTTCTATTCGCAGACCGACCTGTTCGCCGATGGCGGCAACACCGGTTACAACAACTTCAGCGGCACCGCGCTTGATACCCCGGTGCCGGGGTTCGGCAACGTCATCGGGCTGTACAGCGCATTGGGCAACAACCCATTGCTCGGCCCGACGCTGAAAAGCACCGGCCTGTACGCCAACGGCGTGACACCGGCCTACGGCAATACGCTGAAAGTGGCGTCGATCGGCAAGGACTACAACGCACGCAACGACGGCCAGTTCGGCTTCGCCTTCCGCTATATCGCCGAGGCGCTCAACAGCACCGAGTTCGGCCTGTACCTGGTCAACTACCACGCCAAGGAACCGACCATCGCCGCAGATCTGGGTGGCTACAAGGGTATCGACATGAATGCCCTGACCAACATGCTCGCTGGTGTGGCCGGCAGTCAGGCCGGGGCGCTGGCCAACGGTCTGGCGACGGCCGACGTGATGGGCAATATTCAGGCGCATCGGCGTTATGCCGAAGACATCCGCATGTACGGTTTCAGCTTCAACACCACTTTGGGCCAGGCCTCCGTATTCGGTGAGATTGCCTACCGGCCGAACCTGCCGATCGGCATCGCCGCGACTAACGACTTGATCGGCGACCTGGCCAACGGTGCCGCCGTAGCGGTGACCGGCAAGCCTATCAACGTCGGCGGGCAGATGGTCACCCTCGACAGCGAGATCAACAACGCCGAGCGCGTTGAGGCGTTCAATACCTCGCTGGGCAGCATCTACAACTTCGGCCCGACGCTGTCGTTCGACTCGATGTTCGGCATCTTCGAACTGGCCTCCGAGCACCTGCGCGGCAGCAGCCTGCAATACACCGCCTACGACGGCAGCAGGCGTTATTACGCCGGTACCGGCAACACCTCTTATGTGTCCGGCGGTGATCGTGATGATCAGGTCAACCGCAACTCCTACAGCTACACGGTGATGTTCAACGGCACCTGGAACGATGTGTACGCCGGGGTCAACGTCTCGCCTTACGTCGTCTACAAGGACGACTTCAAGGGCAACAGCTATCAAGCCGGCAACACCATCGACGGGCGTAAGGCCTACACCCTGGGGATCAAGGCCAACTACCAGAACAAGCTCGAAGCCGAGGTGCAATACACCAACTTCTGGGGCGGCGGACAGAACAACGGGATTCGCGATCGCGACAACGTCGGGTTCAACCTCAAGTATTTCTTGTGAGTTTCAGACGCAGATCTCGGGACAACTCATCCCCCTGTGGGAGCGGGCTTGCCCGCGATGACGGCAGCACATTCGACATCAATGGTGGCTGATCCACCGCTATCGCTGGCAAGCCAGCTCCCACAGGGTATGCATTCTGGAGAAGAACATGTTTCATATTTCAAGATTGACTAAGACAATGCTGGCGCTCGTGCTGGGTCTCGCCGCGAGCAGCACATTGGCCGCCATCACCCCACAACAAGCCAAACAACTGAAAACCACCCTCACGCCCATGGGCGCCGAGCGTGCCGGCAACGCTGCCGGCACCATTCCAGCCTGGACCGGAGGCATCACCCAGGCGCCAGCCGGCTATAAACCGGGCCAACATCATCCGGATCCGTATGCGGCGGACAAACCGCTGTTCACCATCACCAAGGCCAATCTCGACCAGTACAAGGCCCACCTCAGCCCCGGTCAGATCGCGTTGTTCAACAGCTACCCCGACACGTTCCAGATGCCGGTCTATCCGTCGCGCCGTTCCGGTTCGGCGCCGCAGTGGCTGTATGACAACACGTTGAAGAATGCGACCTCAGCCAAGCTGCTCGAGGGCGGCAGCGGATTCGCCGATGCCTACGGCGGCGTACCGTTCCCGGTGCCCAAGGACGGCATCGAAGTGCTGTGGAACCACATCACCCGTTATCGCGGGATCTACGTGGTGCGTCGTGCGTCCGAAGCCCCGGTGCAGCGCAACGGCAGCTTTGCCCTGGTCACCTCACAGCAAGAAGCGCTGTTCAATTTTTATCGTCCGGGCGGGCAGTACGCCGACCTGAAAAATATCCTGTTTTACTACCTCGCTTTTGTGAAAAGCCCGGCGCGGCTGGCCGGGGGCGCGGCGCTGGTGCACGAGATGCTCGATCAACTCAAGGACCCGCGTCAGGCCTGGGTCTACGATGCAGGCCAACGCCGCGTGCGCCGTGCGCCGAACTTGGCGTATGACACGCCGATCGCCTCGTCCGATGGCCTGCGCACCGCCGACGACACTGACCTGTTCAACGGCGCGCCGGACCGCTACGACTGGAAGCTCAAGGGCAAGCAGGAGATCTACATCCCCTACAACAACTACAAGGTCGGCAGCCCCGACGTGAAGTACGCCCAACTGCTGACCCCGGGCCACCTCAACCCGCAATTCACCCGCTACGAACTGCACCGCGTGTGGGTGGTTGAAGGCAACCTGAAACCGGGCGCGCGGCATGTCTATTCCAAGCGCGTGCTGTTCCTCGACGAGGACAGCTGGGGCGCGGCGCTGGTCGATCAATACGATGGGCGCGGGGAGTTGTGGCGGGTGTCGATGGCCTACCTGAAAAACTTCTACGACCTGCCGACCACCTGGAGCGCACTGGACGTGTTCCACGACCTGCAGGCCCGCCGTTACTACGTGCAGAACCTCGACAACGAAGAAGCTTCCACCGTCGACTTCTCGCAACCGGTGCCGGAAGACGCGTATTTCATGCCGTCGGCGTTGCGCCAGCGCGGGACACGCTAAGGGGCACCGGACTGCTGATCGAACGCAATCCCTGTAGGAGCTGCCGCAGGCTGCGATCTTTTGACTTTGATTTTAAAAACAAGATCAAAAGATCGCAGCCTGCGGCAGCTCCTACAAAGGCTCGATCAAATGGCGTTACAACCTGAAAACGAAGATTCGTAAACCGAGTGGTAGTCTCGCTGCTTCGATGGCTGTATCGCTGGAGTACATTGTGGCGAGTTTGACTATCAGCAATCTTGACCTTCAGCTCTATGAAGAACTGCAGTTAGCGGCAGATATTAATAATCGTTCGATTGAAGAGCACGCGCGTGTGATGTTGCAGAAAGCGCTCGAGCAGAATCAATCTGCCGCTGGCTTGGGGACTCGAATTCATAGACGATTTAATAATGTCGGTGACGTTGAATTGGATGTGCCTTCACGCTGAAGCCAGTATTTTCTCGGCATCGCCAATTTTCAGTGGCAGTAAATCTGACGCCATCGCGGGCAAGCCCACTCCCACAGGTTTTTCGGTCGTTCACATATTTTGTGTTTGACTCGTTTCCTGTGGGAGCGGGCTTGCCCGCGATTGGATTTACGCTTTGGCGCTGACTGAAGATCAGACGCGGAAGTGGCTGACCATCTGCTGCAGCTGGCCACCAAGGCGTGCCAGTTCAACGCTGGACGCTGCGGTTTCATCACTGGCCGCGGCGGTCTGTTCCGACACGTCGCGCACGTTGATGATGCTGCGGCTGATCTCTTCGGCCACGGCGCTTTGCTGTTCGGCCGCGGCGGCGATCTGCTGGTTCATCGACTGGATGTTCGACACCGTGCGGGTGATGTTTTCCAGGGAGTCGCCAGCCTTGCGGGTCAGGGCCACGCTGCTGTCGGTCAAGGCGCGGCTGTTGTTCATCACGGCAGCCACTTGCTGGGTGCCGTTCTGCAGACCGGCGACCAGGCCTTCGATTTCTTCGGTGGATTTCTGCGTGCGTTGCGCCAGGCCACGGACTTCGTCGGCGACCACGGCAAACCCACGACCGGCTTCACCGGCTCGCGCGGCTTCAATGGCTGCGTTGAGCGCGAGCAGGTTGGTCTGCTCGGCCACGGCCTTGATCACGTCCATGACGCTGCCGATCTTGTCGCTTTCCTGTTGCAGCACGCTCATGGCTTCGGTGGAACGCACCACTTCGCTGGCCAGGCGCTCAATCTGGGCGATGGCTTCATTCACTACCTTGTCGCCTTCACGGGCTTCGCCGTCAGCGGCCGCTGCGGCTTGCGAAGCTTCTTCGGCGTTGCGCGCGACTTCCTGCACGGTGGCAGTCATCTCGTGCATGGCGGTGGCCACCTGATCGGTCTCGACCTTCTGGCTGTTCACGCCGGCGCTGGTCTGCTCGGTCACGGCCGAGAGTTCTTCGGCAGCGCTGGCGATCTGAGTGACGCCGTCGCGGATACCGCTGATCAGGTCGCGCAGGGTCACGCCCATACGCGCGATGCCTTGTTGCAGCACGCCGAGTTCGTCGCGGCGGGTCACGATGACGTTCTGGGTCAGGTCGCCGCTGGCAATGCGCTCGACCACGGCCAGGGTATCTTGCAGCGGTCGGGTGATCTGACGGGTGATGATCACCGCAGCAATCACACCGACCAGCAGTGCCAGCAGGGTGCTGATCAGCTGGAGCGTACGGGCCTGGGCACTTTCGATGTCGCGACGGTCGAGCTGGATCTGGTACAGCTGCTCGCTGGTGGTGACGATGGCCGCACCCTGATCAGTCATCTCCTTACGCGCCTGCACCGCTTCGCTGTTGGCGTTCTTGTAGGCCTGCAACGCGCTGCGGTAGTTGGTCAGGGCAGTTTCCAGCTGACGCAGAGC
This sequence comes from Pseudomonas sp. W15Feb9B, assembly GCF_000828175.1. Classification (NCBI taxonomy): domain Bacteria; kingdom Pseudomonadati; phylum Pseudomonadota; class Gammaproteobacteria; order Pseudomonadales; family Pseudomonadaceae; genus Pseudomonas; species Pseudomonas sp. W15Feb9B. Next base: position 38,570 of record NZ_JTKF01000011.1, read on the forward strand.
GTCTTGCTGGGTCGCGGCGAAATGCACGTTCAGTTGCTTGAGGCTGTCGATGGCCACGTTCAGTTGGCCGACGGCTTTCTGCTCGGTTTCGGCGTTGGTGGTGGCGGTGTAGCCGCGCACCTCATAGCGCGCGAGGATGAACGCTTCCTTGGCCTGGGTGATGGCCTGGAACTGCTCGAAGCGCTGCTCGCTCATGTCCATTTGCTGCACGCGCTTGCTGATCGTTTCGATCAGGTTGTAAGCGGTGTCGGCGTTGCTGCCCATCACGTCGCGGGCGCTGTTGCCGGTGCGGTAGGCGTTGCGCATCTTGTTCAGCGAAGTCTGGTATTCGGCGATGGTCGCGGCCTGCTCTTTCAGCAGCTTGACGTTTTCCGGGCTCTTGAACTTGTTGATCAGCGCCTGTTGTTGCGCGGCGAAGCTTTCGAGGGTGGTTTGCACATTCTGCGCGGCGGTTTCGTCGCCGTTGGTCAGCATGTATTGCAGGCGCACCACGCGCAGCTTGGTCAGGCCGGCATTGAGCTGGGTGATGTCGCTCATCCAGTTGCTGCGGTCGATCAGACCGCCGAGGCTGGTCCAGCCCGTCAGGGCGAGGACGCAGGTCAGGGCCAGGACCAGGCCGAAGCCCAGACCCAATTTCATGTTCACGCTGATGTTGCCGAACCAGCTATTCATCACAATTCCTCCAGGAACGTAGAGCTACTTGATCGTCGGTCAGGCTGGAAGATTGTTGTTTTTTTGAGCCAGCAAGGGGGTTAGCAGGTCTGTATCGGCCGCAAACACGAGAGCTGAAAGGATTTTGTCCGACGGAATTTGTAACAAGGGCGTTTCAAGACTTTTTTCACATGCGTTTCACTCGCCACTTACGCCCGCTTCTCTACCCTCGCCGCATCGTATTGACTGTGATGGATGCCGACGAGGCGGCCCGATGTGGAATTGAGACTGAGTCTGTTCGGCGTCAAACGCTCGATTTCCCTGAGTAAGCTGGCCCGCTATCGCAACACGTGGGTGGTGCTCGGTGCGTCGCTGCTGGTGATCCCGCTGACCCTGTGGCTGCTCGCCCCGGCGGCGGTGCCTGACCTGGCCCACGGCAATGTGTCCGGTGCACGCGCGCTGGCGGCCGGGTGGGCCAAGGGCGAGATGATTGTGCTGGTGCGTCACGTCGAGCGCTGCGATCACTCGCCGGCGCCGTGCCTGAGCGGTGATGACGGTATCACCGACCGCTCGCGCAGTGTCGCGGTCGGTGTCGGCGCACAGTTCGAGCATTTGGGCCTGAATAACGCCGATATCTACAACAGCCCGATGCTGCGCACTGTGCAGACCGCCGGTTACATGTTCAATCGCGCGGCCACCGGCGAAGACTGGCTGATCAGCTGCAAGGGCCACATCCTGCAGGAAGCGCTGGCGCACAAGCTTACGGGGCGCAATCTGATTCTGGTGACCCACAGCGAATGCATGGCGGAGCTGGAAAAGGATCTGAATTCGCCGGTTTCGGACCCGGGCTATGGCTCCTCGCTGTTTGTTTCCGCTGCGAACAAAGCGGCCCCGCGCGTGCTTGGCTTCATCGAAGCCTCCGACTGGCAATCAGTGAGCACTCGATGAACTGGGCAAAGCGTCGGCCCAAACAAAACCCGCCAGTGACGGCGGGTTTTTTATTGGCTGGCGCGAAGGGCGTCAGTAGCCGACGAAGTAGTACGCCTGGCGCCCGACCATCATGGTCTTCAGCACTTTGAGTGGTGCGACGGGTTCGCTGTCCGCGGAGATCACCGCGACGTTCGAGGGCGAGGCACTGAGGAAGTCATGCAGTTGCGCGTCGGTGTCCAGTCCCTTGAGCACACGTTGGGTGTAGAACACGCTGGCGCCGCCGACCCGCTCGTTGGCCTGGAACAGCGCGACCTGCTGACCGTTGGCCTGCAAGCTCTGAATGTGTTCGGTCAACGGCAGGAACGACAGCTCCTTGTCGGCGTTGGGCAGTGCCCACTGCGCGGCGCCGAGGTAGCTGGCGATCACCACTGTGAGCAGTCCTGCGGCAATTGCCTGACGATGACGGGCGACTTTTCCGATGAAACGGTCGGCGGTTTCGCGGGCCTGCAAGCGCTCGAAGAGTATGCGCGCATACTCGGCGGCAATCACCGCCGCCGCCGGGGTCATCGACATCAGGTACACCGTGCGTTTGCTGGAAGCGAGGGTCAGCATGATGAACTGCGCGACGATCCACAGGCTGAAAAACAACAGGTAACGGTTGGCCTTCAGCTCCTTGCGGAAATGCCACAGGCCCAGATACACCAGAATGTTCCATGGCAGGAACGCTTCCGGCAGTTTGGCCAGATAGTAGTAGAACGGCTCGTAATGCCCGGCCTCGACGAACGAGCCGCTGAAGCGACCGACGCTATTGGTCAGCAGCACTTCAGCGACGGCGTGCGAGCCACCGCGCTGGTAAAGCACGATGAGCCAGATCAGCAATGGAATCAGGCCCACTGCCGTGAGCAGGCCGGGACGCAGCCACGCGCCGATCTTCAGGCGTCTGTCGATCAGGTTATCCGCCAGCAGGTAGGCGAAAATCACCACGCCGGGCATCGCCAGTCCCAGCACGCCCTTGCTCAGCGTGGCGATGGCGATCCCGACGATAAACAGCAGCGAGTTAGCCGCGTTCGGTGCGCGTTGCGCCTGAAAGAACGCCAGCAGCGCCGTGGTCACGCCGAGCGCCAGCAGCGCATCTTCGCCGACTCCACGCACGTTGCTCCAGTAACTGGCCATGGTCGCCAGCAGAATCCCCGCCGTCCAGGCCAGCGCTTTCGGCCGACCGAAGCGGCGCAACATGCCGTACAGCAGCATCACGCTGAGCAACCCGGCCACCGTCGACGCCAGCCGCACCGCCCACGGCGAAACGCCAAACACGCGCATGGCGCCGGCGTCCAGCCACAGGCTCAGCGGTGGTTTTTCCAGAAACGGTTCGCCGAACAGGCGCGGCGTCACCCAGTCATCGTCCAGGTGCATCTCCATGGCGATCCCGGCGACCCGAGCCTCGGTGGAGCCTTGCAGCTGGTGGTTACCCAAAGCGAAAAAAAACAGCAGGGCGGCGAGTAGAAACAGCGAAGTGGCGGCACGCGGCATGGATTTCAGGCAACCGGAAAGGGCAGGAGCCTTGAGCATACTTCGCCAATGCTTAACAAATTGTGAAACTCACGCCAGTTGTCGTGACCAACGCTTTTCCGGCGCCTCGAACACCGGATTGACCAGCGCCGTCAGCACATGGTCCTGCCAACGCCCGGCGATGTTCAGGTAGGCCTTGGCGTAGCCCTCGCGTTCGAAACCCAGACGCTCCAGCAACCGCGCACTGCGCTCGTTGCCGGGTATGTAGTTGGCCATGATCCGGTGCAGGTTCTGCGTGTCGAACATGTAACCGATGCCGGCCTCCAGGCCTTCCTGCATCAAACCCTGACCCTGATGCGCATGGTCAATGTGATAACCCAGATAACAGGCCTGAAACGCCCCGCGAATGATCCCGCTGAAATTGCACGCGCCGATCATCTGCTGGCCGTCCGGCGTCAGCAGGGCGAAATGCATCGCCAGCCCGGCCTCGTAGGCACTGGCCTGAACTTCAAGGCGTCGGCGAATCTGTTCGCTGGAGAAGTACTCGGTGGTGCGAATCGGCGACCAGGGGGCGAGGTGGCGCTGGTTGCGTGCGTAGAAGTCACTTTCCAGTTCGGCCTGTTCCGGGGCCAGGATCGCGAGCGTCAGGCGTTGGCAGGGCAAGGTCAGCAGCGGCATCGGGCGCTCCGGTGGGCATGGTCGAGGGACAGGATTGATCATGGGGCGGGAAAAAACAAACCGCGCGGATCGTTTCCGCAGCAAATGCCAGGCAAAAAAAAAGCCCGCGGGAGAGCGCGGGCGAACCGTAGTTTCTTGAATGAGCGAGCGGACTGTACCGTGTTGATCGAACGGGGGCAGTGAAGAAAAATTCATCTCGATAGCGAGCGCTCTGCAGCGTGTCAAGGCAAGTGATCCGCTGCAAAATCCGCTTCCGAACGTGCCCGCAGCCGGCCCTTGCGGCAGGCCTGCTGAAAACGTTCGAAGTCGCGTTCGTTCTGCGCGGTGTAACTGCGGGCGTATTTGAACAGGGCGTCGGCCAAGGCATCGCCCTTGCCGATATAGCCGCTGATGACCGCCGCATTGCCCGAGGCTTTGGCGTGGGCGCGGGCCAGTGCGCGACCGCAGACCCGGGCATAGGCGGCGAAGGTTTCGGCGTCGAAGTTTTCCAGTTCGGCGGAGATCTTCATGTCGCGCAATTGCCGCACATAAAAATGCCGACCGTTAGGGCCGGTGGTCCAGCCGAGAAACAGATCGCTGGCCGACTGCATCAAGCGCTGCCCCTCGACCACCCGTTGGCCTTCATGACGCGTGCGGGACTTGGCCTTCACATAGTCGGCGAGCACCGAGCGCCGCGCCTCCTTGAACTGCAGAAACAACGGAAATTCCTGATCGTCGGTCAGCAGCGCCACCAGACATCGGGTGCCCACACTGCCGACACCCACCACTTTGAACGCCAGATCCTGTACGTGAAACCGCGAGAGCAATTCCCGCCGGTCAGCCTGCAGCGTGGTGCGATAGTCACGCATGAACGTATCGAACAACGGCCGCCAGTCTGCCAGCCGCAACCAATCATCGTCGGCGTCGAGCAGCGTGGTGTTCTTGTGCAGGTGGAAAATTTCCGGCAAATCGTCACGAATGACCAGTCGCCCGTTGGCGTCGCGCTCGCTGATTTTCGGCAGCAACTCAGCATGGGTGCGCCGTTCGGCTTTATCGACGGCACGCTGCACATGCTCCAGCGCACTCTTGCGTGCCTGATCGAGCAAGTCTTCGTACTTGATCGATTCGTACCAGGTTTCCAGCGCACTCTGTTCGGCGCACTCCAGCATCGTCGCCTGATAGGCACCGACCATCTGCCGACACACCTCTTCCTCAACCGACTCGCCATGGCGCAAATCCCGCGCCGCCACCACAAAACTCGCAGCCAGCCGCTTCACATCCCATTCCCAAGGCCCGGGATGCGCCTCGTCGAAATCATTGACGCTAAACAACAGATTGCGCTCCGGCGTGGCAAAACCGCCGAAATTCATCAAATGCGCATCCCCGCAGATCGGCCCGACCAGGCCCATGTTTTCGGTGCTCGACAGATCATGCGCCTGCAGCAGCGCGTTGCCACGGAAGAATGTGAAGGGCGACACCAGCATTCGTCCGTAACGCAACTCCACCAGCGAAGCGACGCGGCCCTGACTCGACGCTTTGATCAGCGGAATCGGATCGCGGCTCATTTTTCCGGTGGTGGCGTGGGCGCTGCGCGAGCATTTCTTGCGGGCGTCCTTGCCTTGCTTAATGCGGGTTTGGAGGGTGGTCATCAGCGCTCGCTCTGGGAAGGGGCGCTGTGAGTGTAGAAGGGGATTTGAGGTTTATCCGTCGAGCCGTCGCTGCCTTTCAGGGACTTTTTGTTGCCGGTTTTTTCGCGTCCGTCGGGGCGTTCTCGGAAAGCCACAACGACAACGAATAACTGGCCACCGCCTGCCGCCGCACCGCGTTGCGCATCAAATACACCTGAACCGTGTACTCGCCATCAGCAGGCACTGCGCCGGCAAAGTGATCGCCCATGATCGAACCGTTGAACAGCGCTTCGTCAGCACCCGGGGCGGCGACGTTGAAATAAGCGGACGTGTTGGAGGATTTGAAATCAACTGTCAGTGTCTGACCGGCCTTGGCGACGAGTTTGTATTCGGCGGTCTGATAGCCCTTGATCTTCTGTTTGAACTGCACGCTGCCGACTTCACTCTTGAACGTGACTTGTTGCACACGTGGGGGAGGGGCGTCTGCGGCGATGGCGGGGAGTGACATCAACGAGGCCAGGGCGGCGGCGATCCAAGTGCTCATGGTGGGTAATCTCCGTGATGTTCAAACGGTAGCCTGGAGGTTGTGCGCGACTATCTTTCAGTCACTGTGACAGTCGGATCCGGCGTGAGTGTGCCTTGCGCAGGAGGTGTTCCGGTTGGGGGACGCCAGATGTGACAAAGCCCGCGCTAGGCGAGCTTTGTCGTTGAGAGTTGGTGGGCCGGGGTAATTTGAAACAACCGCATATTCATATGAATTTTCTATGTTTTTAGCAGTTAGGTTTTACCTGTGGAATACCGACTGGAATACCAATGTTGTCATTCGGTGCAGTGAAGGCGATGGTGCGCAGAGGTTCATCTCCTAATCTTCAACGAATTTGTGAGCGGCGCTCGACCTCCATACGTCAGCGCTGCGTTTGGCCAGCCTGAAGGTCGAGCTTGAGAAGCTCTAGGGGCGTGTGAATGATTCGCACCTTGTTGAGTATCGACGGGTGAACGATAACCTTTAGTGGCAAAATGATGTTGGGTTATTTTGTTGAGGAGGATTGGATCGTTAATGCGGTGGCGGTGGGCTTGTTTGATGAGGTGGTGGGCTCGTATATGATCGAGTTCGGATATTGCTAGGGCCATGCGGGCTCAGGGTGAAGCGTTATCGAGCCTTTTCATGACCTCGGTTGCGCCTATTTGACGCTCAAAAAAACTGGAGTACGCCTGTGAGTGATGTGCAAGGAAAGCTGTTCAAAGTCTGGTTGACCGATACCGGAAAATCACCGAATACCGCCAGTAGCTACCGTTCTGGCCTCAATACCATCAGTAACCACTTGGGGCGCCAAGTGCTTCTGATCACCGATGTGGATGAGCTAACTACTCTCTACCGGCGGTACGGCCCAGGCGGTGAATTTGCACAGATTGGTGCGAGCAACAGCAACAACGTGCAGAACGGGCTAAAGCAGTGGCTTGAATACCAGCGACAGATCGCGCGAGGTGCGATTGAGGGCTATGCCGATCAGCGTGTGATTCAGCTTCTGGACAAAGGTACCACTGAGGAACAGATGTGGGTTTGGATGTTGCTCAAGTGCTTCCGTGAACGCTACCCACAGGCTGATCACTGGACAGTTAACATCACCCCGGCGGATATCCGGATTGGCGTGCGTGAGCAAAACAGTCTGAAAGGAAAACCAGCATTCACCCTTTACTGGTATGGAGGTGAAATATGCTGTTCACTTCGCGGAGTCGCGGATCATCGGGCGCTAATGGAAGCGCAAGAAGAAAGCTGGGAAATCAGCGCGCAACGCTGTCCCAATCAAGCCGATGTAGAGGCTTGGATGAGCACCGTTGACAAGGTACTTAAGAACCGGCAATTACCATTGAAGGGTAGTGGGTTGGTACCTAGTGACTATGGCCAGGCTGAACCAGAAGGCCCGGAGGCTGTTATCGACTTATCGGCAACCAAGCCCCCGCTCAATCAGATATTGTTCGGCCCGCCCGGTACCGGCAAAACGTACGCCACTATCAACCAGGCATTGGCAATTCTTGCGCCCGAGTTCCTGGCGCAGAACACCGGCAACTCTCCTGAAGCTCGCCAGCGGTTGAAAGCCGAGTTCGAGCGCTTTGCTTCTGCGGGGCGCGTGCGCTTCGTCACCTTCCATCAGAGCTTTAGCTATGAAGACTTTGTCGAGGGCATCCGCGCGGATTCAGACAGTGAAACGGGGCAGTTGCGTTACCCCATTGAAGCGGGTGTATTCAAGCGGATCTGCGACGACGCCAAGACGCAGCCGGTTGCAGACTTGGGAGTTCGTCCCAACGCCGCTATCTGGAAAATTTCCATCGATGGCTCTGGCACGTCGCCCAGCAAAAACTACTGCCTGACGCACGGCGAGGCTCGCATTGGATGGGGCCAAAGCGGGGACTTAAGTGAAGACTACGAAGCCAATGACTATTACCAGGGCCTGGGCTCAGGCGACAAAGGCACACTCCACTACTTTGCTGAGCAAATTGCAGTGGGGGACATTCTGTTATGTATCCAGTCGGCCGAGAAGGTCGGTGCCATTGGAGTAGTGACCAGCGAGTACCGGTATGAAGCCAAAGTGCCCGATGGGGTGAACCCTCACTATCGGCATGTGCGCTCAGTGCGTTGGCTTTATCGGGACATCAACCTGTCCATTCTGCCCATCAACGATGGCCGTCAGTTCACGTTGAAAACCGTCTACGCGATGAACCGCTTCACTTGGGCAGACTTGCTGACTTACCTGCAGCACGAAGGTGTTAAAGCCGTCGAACCCTCAGTATCCACCTCGCCAGCGGACACGCCTTATGTGCTCATCATCGACGAGATCAACCGGGGCAACGTGTCGCGTATTTTCGGCGAGCTGATCACCCTGATCGAGCCTTCCAAGCGCGATGGTGCGGATGAAGCGCTCAGCCTACAACTGCCCTATTCGAAGAAGCCGTTTACCGTGCCTCAGAATGTGCACATCATCGGCACCATGAATACCGCAGACCGTTCGCTGGCCGGGCTCGACATCGCGTTGCGCCGACGCTTTGTGTTCAGAGAAATGTTGCCAGAGCCACATTTTCTGGATGGCACTACGGTAGAGGGGGTGAACATTGGCCAGTTGTTGAGGGTAATGAACCAGCGTATTGAAGTGCTGCTCGATCGCGAGCACTGCTTGGGGCACGCCTACTTTATGCCGTTGATCAACGGCGGCACGCTGGCGCAGTTAGAGCTGATTTTCCGCAACCAAGTACTGCCGCTGTTGCAGGAGTACTTCTTTGAAGATTGGCAACGCATCCAATGGGTATTGAACGACCACCGTAAACCCGTCACCGACTGTTTCGTGCTGCGCGAAACCCAGAACTTGCTGGCGCTATTTGGCGACAAGGTACCTGCGCAGGACCAGGTGTGGCGTATCAACCCACTGGCGTTCAGTCGACCGACGGCTTATGCCGGGGTGATCAGTACCCATGCCGGCACTCAGGATGCCATTACCCCGGAGGAGCAAACGGCGTGAGCACGAACGTTATCGTTCGGGAGTACGCCAGGCTTACCACGGCGCCGGTGCCGCCGGGCAACCTGGATTGCGCGCACATCTCGGAAACGGCGTTCGACTGGCTGTGCGACCTCAGCGCAAGCTTCAACCGCGCTGGCGCGACCCTGCTGCAGGTCGAGGGCCGGCAGTCGCTTAAATGGGACAGCTATGTGGGTGTTATCGAAAGTCCCTGCGGCACACGGCTTGAAATACTGCCCAAGCATTTCGAACAAGGTGACTGCGTGGTCAAGAGCCGCACGCTGTTACGAAAGTTGATTCAAGCGGCGCTGTTTTTAAAGCCACGGCAGGTATCAGTTACGGCGCTGGAATTGTTCGATGCACCGCTCACTGAATGGGTGATGGGGCAGTATCTGAATGAGCTGGATGCTTTAGTGAAACGCGGTATTCGTTTCGACTACACACGCGTCGAGGAGGAGCGACCCTTTTTGCGTGGCCAGCTCAATGTAGTGGCGCAGCTCCGCCAGCCTCCGGGCCGGCAGCACCAGTTTCAAGTGCGTCATGACGTCTATCTGCCGGACCGTGCGGAAAACCGGTTGCTGAAACTCGCATTGGAACAGGTCGCCAAGGTAACCCAACTGCCTGCCAACTGGCGTCTCGCCAACGAGCTGCGCGCCTTGTTAGCAGAGATACCTGCCAGCCGGCACGTCGCACAGGATTTCCGCCTGTGGAGCCGTGATCGCCTGATGGCACATTACGGCGCCATCAGGCCCTGGTGCGAGCTGGTATTGAACCAGCAGATGCCGGTTGCGGTGCAGGGCACTTGGCAAGGGGTAAGCTTGCTTTTCCCGATGGAGCGGTTGTTCGAGAACTATGTGCAGCATTCACTTGGCAAGCAGTTAATGCCGGGTGTTGAGCTCACAGCGCAGTCCTCGCAAGCGGACCTCTGCCGCCATGGCAACAGAGGAATATTCCGGTTGAAGCCGGACTTGCTAATGGATACTGCCGAGCAACGCTGGGTGTTGGACACTAAGTGGAAACGCATTGACCAACGCAACGCTGGGCAGAACTACAACCTGAGCCAGAGTGATTTTTATCAGCTGTTCGCGTATGGCCATAAATACCGTAACGGCGGAGGTGTACCTAGGCTGGTGCTGATTTATCCATACTGGGCTGGTTTGCAGCGGGCGTTGCCAATGTTTGATTATGGGGAAGGGATGCAGTTATGGGTGCTGCCGTTTGATTTGGAGGCAGGGTGCTTGGTTGATGCGGAGGTAGCGAGTGTGCCGCTGGTGGGGAGAGCGCTTGGCGCGGTCAGGGGATAGCGTTGTTGGTTGCGTTTGCACGGGTGAATTTGATACGGCGATGTAGTCCCGCGATTCACCTGCAGTGTCGCCTATCGCGGCGAAATCGGCTTCCGAATCCGCCGCTATGAGCCAGGTCATTTCAGAGTTCCGTGTCCTTGTCCTCGCGCAAAATCCACCCAGCTTCACATGCCACCAACTTGTACTGAACCTGACGCATCTTCCCCGTACGCCCGGCGCCAGCGTCGGCGCTGTCATACACCGGGAAGCGTTGCACCAGCGTGTTCTCCACCACGGCAAACGAGTCCTCGCCCTGATAGCCCTCGGCGGTTTTCGGGTTGTCGCTGACGGGAGGCAGGTAGATTGCGCTCAGGGATTTCTTGTTGTTGGCTGAATAGGCGATCAGTTCACCCGGCATGCCGCGCCCGGGCGAGCGGGTAAAAACGTAGAGTTCTGGGGAGCCGTCGTTATTGATGTCGGCGACTTCGGCGCGCACCACCTCACCGCTAAGGGCCTGAATGATGACCGTATTGTCGATCTCCAGCCCCTTGGGAGCGATGTGCAAAGTGGGTTTGCCATCGACCTGTTCAGTGCTGACGTGAAAGGCAATGCCCTGCAATTCCAGCGTCTGATCGAATGGTGGCTGACGGCTGATGGCATCGCCATTGACCAGCTTCAGCGCCAGCTCGTAGTTGGCCACTTCATTACGCCGTGCGGCGTTGCGCATGAGGTAGACCTGAATCGTGTACTCGCCATCGCTGGGCAATGTGCCGAGGAAGTGATTGCCCATGATCGAGCCATTGAACAGCGCGTAATCGGCCCCCTTGGCAGCGATGTTGAAGTAAGCGGAGGTGTTGGAGGGCTTGAAGTCGACGGTCAGCATCTGGCCGGCCTTGGCGTTGAACCGGTACTCCGCCGTCTGGTCACCCGTGATCGACTGTTTGCGCTGGACGCTGTCGGCACTGGTTGTGAACGCGATCGGTTCGACGCGCACAGTGGGGGCCTCGGCCGCATGGACGGACAGGCAAATCAGCGCTGTCAGCGCGGCGGCGATCCAAGTCTTCATCTTCAACTCCATTGCATCTCGATGTTCGCAGCATAGAAGCTGCATCGAGCGATCGCCCAGAGATTGCGCGGATTAAATGTTGCTGGATTTGAGCACGTGCCAGAGGCCGTGTTCCCTGACACGAATCAGTTGTTCACATAATTCTCACCTGAGTTTTGCCATGATGCTGGCTGGTATTCCATCGGCCCCAGCGAGTGATCCCGGCATGAATATGAGCGTTCTCTACGCATTGATTGCGGCAGCGCTGTTTGGCGCCAGTACGCCCCTCGCCAAACTGTTGGGGGTACAGATTTCGCCGATTCTGCTCGCCGGGTTGCTCTATCTCGGCAGTGGTCTGGGTTTGACCGTTCTGCGTTTTGCCCGCGATCGTGGCTGGAAGCCTTCGGGGCTCGGCACCGGTGAATGGCCATGGCTGCTCGGCGCCATCGGCTTCGGCGGCGTGTTGGCGCCAGTGGCGCTGATGTTCGGTCTGACCCGAACGTCCGGCGCGAGCGCGTCACTGATGCTCAACCTCGAATCCGTGCTCACGGCGCTGCTGGCGTGGGTGGTGTTCAAGGAAAATGCCGACCGCCGAATCGTGATCGGCATGCTCGCCATCGTCGCCGGTGGCGTCGTGCTGTCCTGGCAACAAGAGGCCGTCTCGGCGCAAGACTGGACCGGGCCTCTGGCTGTGGCTTTCGCCTGCTTTTGCTGGGCCATCGACAACAACCTGACCCGTAAAGTCTCGGCCTCGGACGCACTGTTCATCGCCGGCAGCAAAGGCCTCGTGGCCGGTCTGGTCAACTGCACACTGGCCTTGGTCATCGACAGCCAGCTACCCGCCGCCACCTCGCTGGTGCCGATCATGCTGGTCGGCTTTCTCGGCTACGGCGTCAGCCTGGTAATGTTCATCCTCGCCCTGCGCGGCCTCGGCAGCGCACGCACCGGCGCCTACTTTTCCACCGCACCGTTCCTCGGCGCAGGCATCTCGATTCTGCTGCTGGGCGAATCGATATCGCTGATGTTCCTGCTCGCAGCAGCGTTAATGGCCGTGGGCGTATGGATTCATCTGATGGAAAACCATGTTCATGAACATCAGCACGAATGGCTTGAGCATGATCATCGGCATACACACGATGAGCATCATCAACATACGCATGGGTTTGAGTGGGATGGGGTGGAGCCGCATAGTCATCGGCATGTGCATACGCCGATGCGGCACAGTCATGCGCATTTTCCGGATGTGCATCATCGGCATGGGCATTGAGTTGGCGTGGGGGGCGACGTTTGGCGGTGAAGCGGGAGTGAAACGCGAGATACGACAAGGCCCGCACTTGGCGGGCCTTGTCGTTGAGAGTTGGTGGGCCGAGGTAATTTGAAACAAATCGGTATCTATATGTTTTTACTAGTTAATAATTTATTGGTAAAGATTCTCGGAATACCACTTGGAATGCTGGGGGGCTGGCTTCCGATGGACGGTGCTTTTTAGCTTCGCCCCCAAAAAGGAATCGGGATCGAATCTATCAAGCAAAAGGTCGTGCTGTTGATGTTGCTCTTGCTCGTATGATGTCCCCACTCGCAGGCACTTCACTGTTGCGATACATATGTCCACCTCTGCGATCTGCCCCCACGCTCGAATTAGCAGGCACCTTTACCGGGTGAGCTTTCGGTCAGCGGCAATACAGACGGGGAGCCACTTATTCCCAGGTGCCTTCAGCTGTGCGGTGTCGGTAACGTTTCGGGAAATATCTTTAAAACGAAGATCTGCACCGAAAAAAATCCTCAGACAGTCTCATCTGGATTAACTCGTCCAGGTTTGCGACGCGCACAAACTGGGCTGCGTACGAAGTCTCGAGCTAACCCTCAGCCCAACCTCAGAGGGCAGATCCTCACGCTGGCAGCGGAAAGAGCACGAGAAGCGGTATCGGCATTCTCCGCACGGCGGGCGGTTTCACTGTGTCATCAAACCACAAAAATCAGCGTATTTTTGTGGGTATGTTATTGATTGTAGGGTGCAAAGAAAGCCCACGACAGTATATCTAATTGAAGGGAGCACATAGAATGAGCATCCTTGTGCCAACGTCGGCTCGACACGCATATAACACGATTCAGGTCAGGTCCGAATACTTTGGAATGATCATGAAAACCGCATTGAAACAGGATAAGCAGTATGACCAGTGCCCAACAACGTTCCGCCCTGCAACGTCAGATCTGGGCCATCGCTAATGACGTGCGTGGCGCTGTCGATGGCTGGGACTTCAAGCAGTACGTGCTTGGCACCCTGTTCTACCGCTTCATCAGCGAGAACTTCGTTGACTACATCACCGGCGGCGACAGCGCGGTTGATTACGCGGCGATGGAGGATGATGACCCGCTGATCGCCGCCGCCAAAGATGACGCTATCAGGACCAAGGGCTATTTCATTTCCCCCAGCCAGCTGTTCAGTAACGTGGCCGACAAGGCCAGCAGCAACGACAGCCTGAATACCGATCTGGCGCGAATCTTTGCCGCCATTGAGAGTTCGGCCAATGGCTACGCCTCCGAGCAGGACATCAAGGGGCTGTTCGCCGATTTTGATACCACCAGCAACCGCTTGGGCAATACCGTCGCTGACAAGAACAAGCGCTTGGCGGATGTGCTCAAGGGAGTGAGTAAGCTGGAGTTTGGCGGCTTCGATGCCAGCCATATCGATCTGTTCGGCGACGCCTACGAATTTCTCATCTCCAACTACGCCGCCAATGCCGGCAAGTCCGGCGGGGAATTTTTCACCCCGCAGCATGTGTCCAGACTGATCGCCCAACTGGCCATGCATAAGCAGACCAGCGTCAACAAGATCTACGACCCGGCATGCGGCTCTGGCTCGTTACTGCTGCAAGCCAAAAAGCACTTCGATGCTCATGTAATCGAGGATGGATTCTTCGGTCAGGAGGTGAACCACACCACCTACAACCTGGCGCGGATGAACATGTTTCTGCACAACATCAACTACGACAAGTTCAACATCCAGTTGGGCGACACGCTGCGTAATCCGCACTTTGGCGATGACAAGCCCTTTGATGCCATCGTGTCCAACCCGCCCTATTCGGTGAAATGGATCGGCAGTGATGATCCCACGCTGATTAATGACGACCGCTTTGCTCCGGCCGGCGTGCTGGCGCCCAAATCCAAGGCAGACTTCGCCTTTGTGCTGCATGCACTCAGCTATCTCTCGGCCAAGGGGCGCGCCGCTATCGTCTGCTTCCCCGGCATCTTCTACCGTAGCGGCGCCGAGCAGAAGATTCGCCAGTACCTGGTGGACAATAACTATGTGGAAACGGTGATCTCGCTGGCGCCCAATCTGTTTTTCGGCACCACCATCGCCGTCAACATACTGGTGCTGTCCAAGCACAAGCTGGATACCACCACCCAGTTTATCGACGCCAGCACGCTGTTCAAGAAAGGCACCAACAACAACCTACTGGAGGACGCGCATATCGAGCGGATCATGCGTGTGTTCGACAGCAAGGAGAATCTGGATCACTTCGCCCGATCGGTGCCGTTGGAAAAGGTGGCCGCCAATGATTACAACCTGTCGGTCAGCAGTTATGTGGAAGCTAGAGATACCCGTGAAGTGGTGGACATTGCCCTGCTCAGCACCGCTCTGAAGACGACCGTGGCCCGCATCGACCAACTGCGTAAAGATATTGATGCCATTGTGGCGGAGATTGAAGGTGAGGAGTTTGGGGCATGAGTGGCGTGAACTTCTTGGCGAAGCTGCTCAATGGGGTCGGTGTGGAGTGGATGGCGCTGGAGTCATGCGCGACTATCGAAAGGGGTCGTCGTGTGACAAAAAGTGAATTGAGTCCAGAAAAAAAATACCCCGTTTTTAGCGGGGGCGTTACCCCTATGGGGTTTTACGATGACTTTAATCAAAAAAAGAATACGATCACCATCGTTAAGTATGGCACCGCTGGTTTTGTTAATCTCATTGAGGCAGACTTTTGGGCAAATGATGTCTGCTATTGTATAAAGCCAGGCGTAGCACTCAACAATCGATACCTTTTTTATTACTTAAAAAAAAATCAGTACGACATCCAGTCATTGGCTACGGACGCTATTCCTGCACACTTGCCAACAGAGGCGGTCTCGACCTACAAAATACCTATACCCTGCCCAGAGAACACCAAAAGATCGCTTGAAATCCAAGCCGAAATCGTCCGTATACTGGACACCTTCACCAAGCTGACCGCCGAGCTGACCGCCGAGCTGACCGCCGAGCTGACCGCCCGAAGAGAACAATACAATTACTATCGCGAACAGTTGTTGAGTTTTAAAGAGATGGGCGGGGATGTTGAGTGGAAGGCGCTAGGGGATATTGGCGAGTTCATTCGTGGGAAGCGATTTACCAAGGCCGATTATGTCGAAGAAGGCATCCGCGTCATTCACTACGGTGAAATATATACCCGATATGGTGTGTGGGCGGACCACGCATTTTCAAAGGTTAGAGATGATATGGCTGGTTCGCTGCGCTATGCGGAGCCGGGTGATGTTGTCATGGCAGGTGTTGGCGAAACGGTAGAGGATGTATGTAAGGCTGTTGCGTGGCTAGGAACTCAGAGTGTGGCCATTCACGACGATAGCTATGCTTTTCGCCATACAATGAATCCAAAGTATATCTCCTACGCGATGCAAACAGCTTCATTCAATTCTCAGAAGACTAAGCATGTGTCTAGTGGGAAAGTTAAACGCATACTCATCGAGGGTATAAGGAAAGAAGTTAGGATTCCTGTTCCATATCCCGATGATCATGAAAGGTCGCTAGCAGAACAGGCTCGCATCGTCGCTATTCTTGACAAGTTTGACACCCTCACCAACTCCATCAGCGATGGCTTGCCCCGCGAGATCGAACTGCGTCAAAAGCAATACGAGTATTACCGTGATCTGCTGCTGGGCTTCCCTAAGCCGGAAGAGGCGGTGGCCTGAAATGAGCAAGACGCTGACCGAGGTCGCCGAGCAGTTGAAGAACGCCAACAAGAAGGTGCAGCTGATCTATGCCTTCAACGGCACGGGCAAGACACGCCTGTCGCGTGAGTTCAAGCAGCTGATTGTCCCGAAAGCGAATGGCGGTGAAGACGATGATGAGGCTAACCAACTAGGGTTGTCGCGTAATAAGATTCTCTATTACAACGCTTTTACCGAAGATCTGTTCTATTGGGACAATGATTTGACCGGAGATACCGAGCCCAAGCTTAAAATTCAGCCCAATACCTTCACGGACTGGGTGCTGATGGATCAGGGGCAAGATCGGAATGTCATTACGACTTTTCAGCGTTATACCAACGATAAGCTAACGCCGCGGTTCAATGCAGAGCAAAAGGACGAGAAAACAGGCGAAGTGACCCTCAAAGCCTTTTCGGAGGTGACTTTTTCTCTGGAACGTGGAAATGATGATCGTTCGAGTAATCTGAAAATATCCAAGGGCGAAGAAAGTAATTTCATCTGGAGTATTTTCTATACGCTGCTCGAGCAGGTGATTGGCGTGCTCAATGTTGCTGAGCCAGCTGACCGTGAAACTGATCAATTCAACCAGCTGGAGTATGTATTCATTGACGATCCAGTTAGCTCCCTGGATGAGAATCATTTGATTCAGTTGGCGGTGAATCTGGGGCAGTTGATCAGTTCGAGTGCATCGGACGTTAAATTCATCGTCTCTACGCACAGCGCCCTATTCTATAACGTGCTTTACAATGAGGTAGGTGCCAAGAGCGGTTACATTCTCAGTCGTTTAGATGATGGTACCTTTGTACATGAGGAAAAGAAGGGCGACTCGAACAAGAGCTTTTCTTACCATCTGCACATTAAATCGCTTATCGAGCAAGCAGTCGAAACTAACAATGTGCAACGCTACCATTTTGCGCTGCTACGTAATCTGTATGAAAAGACCGCCAATTTTCTGGGCTATCAAAGATGGTCTGAGCTGCTGCCGGAGGAAAGAAAGGCTTACGCCACTCGGGTGATGAATTTCTATCCGCACAACACTTTATCCAACGAAGAAATCGCTGAGCCGACACCGCCCGAGAAAGAGATGGTCGGGTTACTGCTTAGAAACTTGGATACCTTTGGTTACTGGCAGCAGGAGCGGGGAAATGGTTAATGAGCGCATTATGTTGACTGGGATCGGTTTTCTTTCGTGAACATCTTAGACAGGACCAGCATCGCTCGCTCTAGCCATTGCCGACAGGCGTTGGCTACCATCAAGCAGCGCATTCAAAGGTCGCAGACCCGAGCAGTGCTGGCAGTGCTGGCAGTGAGTGCAGAGCTGCTGACAGCCGACCATAGGCCTGATCCCCTGCAAGGACAAGGACAAACTGGATACGGAAGACGCGTTGCGCGATATCCATAAACCCAGGGGCGTCAGCTCATTCATCAAAGGACATTCCACTGGCCGGGCACTCGCACATGCTAACGGTGGAGGAAATTAAAAGCGAACTCGCACAGAGGCATCGGGAGCCCCCAAGTAATGACTGACTACAAGACCATCGCCGAGTCCAACACCTTCATCGTGCTCGACGGGTACGCCAGAGAATGGAAAGTTGCCGAGAGCTACCAGAGCGAAGGCGACCTGGAGCGCGAGTTCATCCAGGATCTGGTCAATCAGGGCTATGAGCATCCCACCGGGCTGAAGACGATGCCGGCACTTCTGGCTAATGTGCGGACCCAGTTGCAGGCTCTGAACAGCGTCGACTTTTCCGACGGTGACTGGGAGCGCTTCGTGGAAAGCTGGCTCGACAAGCCCAGCGATAGTATTGTCGACAAGACCCGCAAAATTCACGACGATTATGTCCATGACTTCGTGTTCGATGACGGGCGCATCCAGAATATCTACCTGCTGGACAAGAAGAACCTGGCCCGCAACAAGGTGCAGGTCATCAAGCAGTTCGAGCAGGCGGGCAGTCACGCCAACCGCTACGACGTGACGATTCTGGTTAACGGCTTGCCACTGGTGCAGGTGGAGCTGAAGAAGCGTGGCGTGGCGATCCGCGAAGCTTTCAATCAGGTGCATCGCTACAGCAAGGAGAGCTTCAATACCGAACATTCGCTGTTCAGGTATCTGCAACTGTTCGTGATTTCCAATGGCACCGATACGCGCTACTTCGCCAACACCACGCAGCGCAACAAGCACAGTTTCGACTTCACCATGAACTGGGCGCAGGCCGACAACAGCCCGATCAAGGATCTGAAAGACTTCACCGCGACCTTCTTCCAGAAGCGCACCCTGCTCGATGTACTGCTCACCTATTCGGTGTTCGACGTCAGCAACACTCTGCTGGTAATGCGCCCGTACCAGATTGCCGCCACCGAGCGCATCCTATGGAAGATCCGCAGTGCCTGGCAGGCCAAGCGCTGGAACAGCACCGAGGGCGGTGGTTATATCTGGCACACCACCGGCTCGGGCAAGACCCTGACCAGCTTCAAGGCTGCGCGCCTGGCCACCGAGCTGGAGTTCATCGACAAGGTGTTCTTCGTGGTGGATCGCAAGGATCTGGATTACCAGACCATGAAGGAGTACCAGCGATTTTCACCCGACAGCGTCAATGGCTCGGAGAGCACTGCGGGCCTCAAGCGTAACCTGGACAAGGACGACAACAAGATCATCGTCACCACCATCCAGAAGCTCAACAACCTGATGAAAAGCGAAGGCGACCTGCCGGTGTACCACCAGCAGGTGGTGTTCATCTTCGACGAGTGCCACCGCAGCCAGTTTGGCGAGGCGCAGAAGAATCTGAAGAAGTTCAAGCGTTTCTATCAGTTCGGCTTCACAGGCACGCCGATCTTCCCAAGAAATGCGCTGGGCGCCAATACAACCGCTAGCGTGTTTGGCCGCGAGCTGCATTCCTATGTGATCACCGATGCCATCCGTGACGAGAAGGTGCTCAAATTCAAGGTGGACTACAACGATGTCCGTCCACAGTTCAAGGCTCTGGAAGCCGAGCAGGACGAGAAGAAGCTCAGCGCTGCGGAGAACCGCCAGGCTTTGCTCCACCCCACGCGCATCCGTGAAGTCTCGCAGTACCTGCTCACGCATTTTCGCCAGAAGACCCATCGTTTGCAGGGAGCAAACAAGGGCTTCAATGCCATGTTAGCGGTGAGCAGCGTTGATGCCGCCAAGGCTTACTACGAGACGCTGCAGGCGCTGCAGGACGGCAGTGACAAGCCGCTGCGCATAGCCACCATCTTCTCCTTTGCCCCCAATGAAGAACAGGACGCCATTGGCGACATTGTCGATGAGAGCTTCGAAGTGTTGGCGATGGATAGCACCGCTAAAGAGTTCCTGAGCGCGGCGATTGCTGACTACAACGCGTTGTTCAAAAGCAGTTTCGGCGTTGACAGCAAGGGCTTCCAGAACTACTACCGCGACTTGGCAAAGCGCGTGAAGGATCAGGACATCGACCTTCTGATCGTGGTAGGCATGTTCCTGACCGGCTTCGATGCGCCAACGCTCAACACGCTATTCGTCGACAAGAATCTGCGCTATCACGGCCTGATCCAGGCCTATTCACGTACCAACCGCATCTTCGATGCCACCAAGACTTTCGGTAATATCGTGACCTTCCGCGATCTGGAGCAGGCCACGGTCGACGCCATCACGCTGTTCGGTGACAAGAATACGCGCAACGTGGTGCTGGAAAAAAGTTATAAGGAGTATATGGAGGGCTTCACCGACACGATGACCGGTGAGGCGCGGCGTGGCTTCATGGATGTGGTGACGGAGCTGGAGCAGCGTTTTCCCGACCCGGCCAACATCATCAAGGAATCGGAGAAGAAAGCCTTCGCCAAGTTGTTCGGCGACTACTTGCGCGTGGAAAACGTGCTGCAGAACTACGACGAGTTTGCCGCGCTCAAGGCGCTGCAGACGGTCGATATCAGCGATGCTCAGGCCGTGGAAGCACTTAAGCTTGAACACCATCTGGATGACGAGAAGTTAGCCGAGCTGCAGACCATCCGCCTGCCTGTCGAGCGCAAAGTCCAGGATTACCGGTCCACCTACAATGACATCCGAGATTGGCTGCGGCGGGAGAAAGTGGGTAACGAAGTAGGGAAATCCACTATTGACTGGGATGATGTGGTGTTCGAAGTGGATCTGCTCAAGTCCCAAGAAATCAACTTGGATTACATCCTCGAGCTGATCTTCGAGAAGAACAAGAAGGTCAAGGGCAAGGCGGCACTGGTCGAGGAGATGCGCCGGGTGATTCGCGCCAGCTTGGGCAATCGCGCCAAAGAAAGCTTGGTGGTGGACTTCATCAACCAGACCGAGCTTGATCGGATTGGTGACAAGGCTAGTGTGATCGACGCTTTTTACTCTTTCGCTCAATCAGAGCAGCGGCGCGAGGCGCAAGAGCTGATCAGCGATGAGGAACTGAATGAAGGGGCAGCTAAGCGCTACATCGCCACTTCGCTAAAGCGGGAATTCGCTAGCGATAATGGAACTGAGCTCAGTTCCGTTTTACCTAAGATGAGTCCGCTTAATCCGGCTTATTTGGCAAAGAAACAAAGTGTCTTTCAAAAAATTGCTATTTTTGTTGATAAGTTTAAGGGTGTTGGGGGGCAAATTTAAAGGGCGACCTGTTAGCGATACCTTGCCTAATATTTGGAGTGCTGGAATGATTGTTATACACCGTCCCCTCCGAGAATAAACTGAAAAGTTCTCGCGCAGCCCACGCGATTGGGCTGTAGGCTTCTCATACCCAGTAAGTGCAGTCATTTCGTCTTTCGTTAGAAACATAATGTTCCGCTCGTCCGATGATGCATTCGTGCCGCACCTGCCCCAAACTCATGTTCAAAGAGTTAATCATCGCCATCGACCATGAACTGATCGCGTTACAGGCGTGCACAATTCACTGTGCGACAATCACACGCTGACAGGGCGTGTCTGGTCGAGGCCTTGATTTCGGACTTTGCTTACAATGCAGGCGACTTTGAGCTGCTCGAAAGCCCTGGATAGAAGATGGGCATCCAGATGTAGACTGAAAAGTTACCAGTTTTGACATCTGGGCGATCGGTCATTTATAGGGTTCAGTTGATCAGTGGTAGCAAAAGAGTCAGCGCAGCGGATGATGCTATCTGAGCGGTTGTCTGATACCCGGAAACCAAATCATTGACCTTGCCCAAAACGTTAAAAAAGTCAGCAATAAATGCTTTCCCAGTTTCCGACTCGGATTTTATATTCTCTCCATGCCTGAGCATTGCGCCGACCGCGCCATCAACCGCCGCCTCTAGGGCTTCAGGCCCATCGACTAAGAAACCAAGAATCGCGGCTCTGATTGACTCCAAGTGTTTGATGAACACTTTTTTCAATGCTGGAGTCATTTCTGACTCAAGGCATTCGGCGAGTAGTTGATCTAGTTTTTGCACGAAGCCGTCGATTTTTCCTGATTTCTCTGGTGACGTAGCTGGATGAAACTGCGACATCGCATATACGCCGAATTCCAGTGCAAGCATTGTATTTTCGTCCAGATAGCTGACGTAACTGCTCCATTGCGCATTCAAATCCATTTGCTTGAGTAACTGTTGCGTGCGTTCTAGTGGAGCAATAAATTTTTGTTTGTCGCCTGGAATAAATTTTTCAGCGAGCTCCTTGCATTGCTGGACCTCGGCATCCAGGTCCATCAGCGCCCTTGCGATATCAACCACGCCCGTGGCGGGAACGCCCAGAGTCAAAGCCCACGCTCTGAGCACTGTCAAGTGTGTAGCTTGCCCTCGTGCTTTATCAAGCCGCTCGTAGATTCGCGCAAACGGATTCTGTAACTCGCCCATGCCCTTTTCCCCCGCGGAATTGGTGACGCTACTAAGGTGGCATAACGAGCCAAAAACCACCCATTCAGACACAAAAAAGGCACTCGCGAGAAACGCTAAGTGCCTTATTTGTAACGCTTATTTGGTGGAGCCGGGGGGATTTGAACCCCCGTCCGCCAGTGCTCCGCTGTCGGTACTACATGCGTAGCCGTGTCTATTAAGTTAACCCTCAGCGACCCGACGGGCAGGGTGCTTTGGGCGAGTTGTGTAAGTTTTAGCCGCTTCGTCCACAACGTACTGCACGGCGATTCTGTTCTATATGACAATCATTTCGGGTTTACAGACATCCCCTGATGATTGCTGGGCCCGAAGGCACCAGGAGTGCATGTCAGCTGCAATTAAGCAGCGAGAGCAGCACCGTATTGGTCGTCATTGGCAACTATAAGAAGTTGCAACAGTGGATTTACGACTTCTGTTACCAAGTCGGCATGCACCTAAAGTTTCGTCACCGGCGTCGAATCCTAATCGGCCCCGAACTCATTGCCTCGTACATCAGCTGAGGCAACAAGCCTGTGCAGTGTACGCCAAACGGCCGGCAAGGCCAACCCGAAGGTTGGCCGAGGCCTTGAATCAGTTGTTGGTGCCGGTGGATTTACGCAGTTCTGTGATGGTTTGCGAGGTTTCCGCTACGCAGTCATCAATCTTGCCCTGGGCTTTCAGCGCCTGTGCCTTGCTCACACTGGCTTCGGCACGCTGACTGAGTTCCGGGTTCGCTGACAACTGCCCCTTGGCATTGTTGATGGTCTGGATGTTGGCATCGCACAGGTCGGCAGGTTTGTCGGCGGCGAACGAGGTGGAGGCCATCATCGAGGCAGTAACGAACAGACCTAACAGTACAGAACGTTTCATGTGTATCTCCTTGAACTGAGGGATCCAGACTGCGCTGGCCGTCAGGACGGGCAACCGATGGGAGGAAAAGCCCCGTTTTCCGGGGCCTGTTCTGTGGACTACGGTCGCACGCAAGGGTTCTATTTTTCTTCAGCAGGCCTTGGCCCGGGTCACCCGATCCACCAGATAGACCAGTCCGTGATAGTCGATACCGCCGTGTTGCGTCAGGCCGATCTCACAGGTGCGGCTGGTGGAAATCCCCTCGCTGCAATGCTGCACCGCGTCCTTGAGGGTGCGCAGCGAATGGCTGTTCAATTCCGGGGTGGTGAAGCCCTTGTCGCCGGCAAACCCGCAGCAATGAATGCCTTCGGGGATGACCACGTTTTTGCTGCATTTGCGCGCCAGATCGATCAGCGCCTGGCTTTCGCCCAGATGCTGCGTGCTGCAGGTCACATGAACCGCAATCGGTGCCTCTTGCGGGGTGAACTCCAGTCGATCGAGAAGATGCGTACGAATGAAGCGCACCGGGTCGTACAGATCCAGGCGCACATCTCCCACGTGCTGCACCAGGCGCAAGGTGCAGGGGCTGGTGTCGCAATAGATCGGATCGAGCCCGCCACGACTGGCATGGAGGAGGGCGCTAATCAGTTCCTGGCGTTTGTGTTCGGCCTGCTCGGCGTAGCCCTTGGAGGCAAACGGCTGACCGCAGCAGAGGTTGTCCTGATTGTCCGGGATCACCACTTGGTAACCGGCCTTTTCCAGTAGGCCACGGGTTTTGTCGTACAGCGACATCTGCTCCTTGTCACCCGCCGCCGGGCCCATCACCCGCGATACGCAGGCCGCCAGATACACCACGCGCGGGCGTTCGTCGGAGACGCTCGGGCTGAAGCGAATGGCTTTTTCCGGTTGCGGCATCGCGTTGGTCCACAGCGGCACCTGGCCCTTGGACAAGCGCGTCAGGGTTGCCGACAGCTTCGCCAGACGCGGTGCGCCCAGCAGCATCCGTGCGCCATTGGCCACGTGCAAAGTGAAACGTGCACCTTGCAGGGTCTTGGCGAAATTTCCTTCGATCCAGTCAGCGGTTTTCTGATGCGTCGCGTGTCGGCCGCGAAGCTTTTTCACCAGTTCGCCGGTATTGATGCCCACAGGGCAACGCTGAGCGCACAATCCGGTCGCGGCGCAGGTCTCGATGCCTTGGTACTCGTAGGCCTTTTCCAGCTCGGTGGTGTCAACGCCGGCGCGTTTTTTCGCCTGAATGTCACGCCAGATCACGATGCGCTGGCGCGGGCTGAGGGTCAGGCCTTTCGACGGGCAGACCGGTTCGCAGAAGCCGCATTCGATGCATTTATCGACAATCTCGTCAGCTGCCGGCAGCGGTTTCAGGTGCTTGAGGTGGATCTGCGGATCTTCGCTGAGCACCACGTCCGGGTTGAGGATGCCGTTAGGGTCGAGCAGGCGTTTGAGCTGCCACATCAACTGATACGCATCGCTGCCCCATTCCAGCTCAACGAACGGCGCCATGTTGCGCCCGGTGCCGTGTTCAGCCTTCAGCGAACCGCCGAACTCCACCGCCACCAGTTGCGCGACGTCGTCCATGAACGCTTGATAGCGTGCGACTTCTTCCGGACTGTTGAAGCCTTGGGTGAAGACGAAGTGCAGATTGCCCTCCAGCGCGTGTCCGAAAAGGATCGCTTCGTCGTAGGCATGTTTGTCGAACAGCTCGATCAGGCGGTTGACGCCGATCGCCAGTTGCTCGACCGGGAAGGTCACGTCTTCGATGATCACCGTGGTGCCGGTTTTACGCACGGCACCGACGGCGGGAAAGGTGTCCTTGCGGATGGCCCAGAGCTTGGCGTTCTCGGCCGGGTCTTCGGTGAAGTCGACCTGCTTTTCCACTGGGAAACGGGTCAGCGAAGCCATGATCTGCGCCAGTTGTTCCTGCAGCAACGTGGAAGAGGCGGCGCGGGATTCGATCAGCAGCGCGCAGGCATTGTTCGACAGGTGTTGTACGAAATCCGGCATGCCCGGTTTGTCCTGCACCGAACGCAGACTGCGTCGGTCCAGCAGTTCCACCGCTGACACCGGTTGGTTTTTCAGCACCGTGACCGCGTTGCAGCAGGTTTCCACATCCGGGAACACGATCAGCGCCGAGGCCTTGTTCGGGTGATCGATCACCGTGTCGTAGGTCACCGCACTGATGAAGCCGAGCGTGCCTTCGGAGCCGACCAGCAGGTGGCTCAAGATATCCACAGGCTCGTCGAAATCCACCAGGGCGTTGAGCGACAGGCCGGTGGTATTTTTCAGACGGTATTTGTGGCGGATTCTCGCCGCCAGTTCGGCATTGGCGCGGGTCTCGCGGCCCAACGTCGCCAGGCGCTCCAGCAGTTCGCCGTGGCTTTCGCGAAACGCGGCGACACTGGCTGCGTCTTCGGTGTCGAGCCGGCTGCCGTCGGCCAGTACCAGACGAATTCCGGCGAGTGTGTGATAGGTGTTTTGCGCGGTGCCGCAGCACATGCCGCTGGCGTTGTTGGCGACGATGCCGCCGATTTTGCAGGCGTTGATCGATGCCGGATCCGGGCCGATCTTGCGCCCGAACGGTGCCAGCCACGCGTTCGCTTGTGCGCCGATCACGCCAGGCTGCAGGCGGATTTGCAGGCCCTGATCGCGAATTTCGCGAGCGTTCCAGTTATCCCCCAGCACAATCAGCACCGAATCGCTGATCGCCTGCCCGGACAAACTGGTGCCGGCGGCGCGGAAGGTCACCGGGACTTGATCGCGCTGGGCCAGTTTCAGCAGCGCTACCACTTCATCTTCGGACTCGACGCGGATCACCAGTTTGGGAATCAGCCGATAAAAACTGGCGTCGGTGCCGAAGGCCAAGGTCGACAGCGGATCGTCGAAGCGGCGCTCCGCTGGAATCAGTTGCTGCGCATCACGCAGGAAATTCACCGGAAGCGTCATTGGTCCTCCAGGATCAGTACCACCAGGTCTTTCGGGCCGTGGGCGCCGTAGGCCAACACTTGTTCGATGTCGGCGGTTTTCGACGGGCCGGACACCAGCAGCGCGTTGGTCGGCATGCCTTGGGCCCACTCGAATTCCTGTTGCACCTGATAGAAGTTGTCGCGGATTTCGCTGGCCTTGAGCAGGGCGAAATGCACCGGCGGCACCAGGCTCATCAGTCGCGGCTCTTCACGGGTTGGCCAGAGGATCAGGCTGCCGGTGGCGGCGATGGCGCCGAGGGTGCCGGTCAGGCTGGCCGGGGTGTCGTTGAACAGCTCGGCTTTCCACTCTTCCATCGGGCGGTTGTAGGACTTCAGCGTCGGCAGATCAGGATTGTTCGCCCAGTGTTGTGAGATGCGCTGCCCGTGAGGCGTCGTCGGTGCGATCAGCAGGCTTGGCAGTTGACGGTCACGCAGCAATTGCGCGAGCAGCGCCGGCCAGTCTGCGCCGGTAGTCAGATGGATTTCGGTGTGTACCGCTTCCATCAGTTTGCGCAGTTGCGGGATGCGTTGCTCGGCGCTGTAGGTATAAGGCTGGGTCACCAGATCGACGTCGAAGTCGTCGGCAATCGGTGTGGCGCCGGTCAGACTTTTCTGTAGCTTGGCGAGGATATTTTGCTTGGCGCTCATCAGCGGTCTCCCTGTTTGGCCAGATGTTCGCGGGCCATGTCGTGCAGTGAGCGGGCGGCGGGTTTCGGTGCGCTGTGGTTTTGCGTCCATGGCCCGACATTGCTCGGGGTCAGGGCGCGCAGGCGCGTGGCGAAGAACCCAAACAACCGATACAGCGTCGGCGAGCTGTTGAGTTTCGCCCAGGCGTTCCAGATGAAGCGTTCCTTGCGCGAATACTTGCTGCCCTGGCCGCGCATCACTTGATGCGGACTGTCCGGGGCTTTGACGTTTTCTTCGCGCAATCGGCGCAGAATTGCCGGGATCGGAATTTTCACCGGGCACACTTCACCGCAGGCACCGCACAACGACGAAGCGCTCGGGTGATCCGGGACTTTCGCCAGACCGACCATGTGCGGGGTGATGATTTTGCCGATCGGTCCCGGGTACACCTCGCCGTAGGTGTGGCCTCCGACGCGGGTGTAAACCGGGCAATGGTTCATGCAGGCACCGCAGCGGATGCAGTTGAGGGTCTGGCGCAGTTCGCTGTCGGCAAAGGCCTGGCTGCGACCGTTATCGAGCAGCACCAGATGCACTTCTTGCGGGCCGTCGAGTTCATGTTCCTTGCGCGGACCGGAGATCATGTTGACGTAAGTGGTGATCGGAATGCCCAACGCCGAGCGGGTCAGCAGCGACAACAGCGGCACCACGTCGCGCAGGTTTTCCACGACCTTTTCGATGCCGGTGACGGCGATGTGCACCGGCGGCACGGTGGTGGTCATGCGCCCGTTGCCTTCGTTTTCCACCAGCAGCAGAGTGCCGGTTTCGGCCACGGCGAAGTTGACGCCGGAAACGCCGATGTCCGCTTCGAAGAATTTCTGCCGCAGGACTCTGCGACCGATCTGAATGAGTTGGTCAACGTCCTTGGTGTACTCCACGCCAAGTTTGTCGTGGAACAAGGACGCGACCTGACCGGCATTCTTGTGGATCGCCGGCATAATGATGTGTGAAGGCTTCTCGTGGTCGAGTTGGACGATGTATTCCCCCATGTCGGACTCCAGGCATTCAACACCTTGAGCCTCGAGGAAATGGTTCATCTCCATCTCTTCGCTGACCATCGATTTGCCCTTGATCACTTGCCGCGCCTCGTGAGCGCGGATGATCGAAAGGACGATGCCATTGGCCTCGTCCACCGTTTCCGCCCAGTGCACTGTCACACCGTTGCGGGTCAGGTTCTGTTCCAGTTGCTCGAGCAGGTCGGGCAACTTGGAGAGCGCACGCGCCCTGATCGAGTTGCCCAGGGCACGCAAGTGTTCTCTTTCATGGGCATCGCTGAACGCCGCGGCCCGCTTGGTCATCAGTGAATCCATGGCAGTACGGAAGTTGTTCCGTAACTGCTGATCACCCAAGGCGTTATGCGCCCGGGTGCGGAAGTCTTCTTCTACGGCAACCGTAGGAATAATCGTCGAGGTGCTCATTGCGCACCTCCGGTCCGTTGCCAAAGAAAGCTGGCGAGATGTTGCCCGCGCAGCGCTTCTTTTTGTTTCTCCAATGCGCCGTTGATGTTCATCAAACAGCCACAGTCGGCGCTCAAGACCTGATGCGCGCCGGATTCCTTCAACGCCCGGGTCTTGTCCGCCACCATCGCGCCGGAAATGTCTGGCATACGGACGCTGAATGTCCCACCAAAGCCACAGCATTCGCTTTCGTGATCGTGGTTGACCCGTTCCACGTTGCTCAACTGCGCCAACAGCTCGCGGCCGTGCAGGTGGGTATTCATTTCGCGACGTGCCGAACACGAAGTGTGCAGCGCCACTTTGACCGGTTCGCCGCTGTCCTTGAGCTGCACCTTGCAGACGAACAGCAGGAACTCGGCCAGTTCATAGGTGCGGGCCGCGAGGGCCTGTACCTGTTTCAGCGTTGCCGGCTCGTCCTTGAACAAGTCGGCGTAATGCTCGCGCAGCATGCCTGCGCAGGAACCCGACGGCACCACCACCGGATAATCCCCGGCAAACAGCGCCAGTTGCGCGCGCGCGACCGTCCGCGCCTGCTCGGTGTAACCCGAGGTGTAGGCCGGTTGCCCGCAGCAGCTCTGCCCTTGCGGGTACTCCACACGGATGCCTTCGCGCTCCAGCAAGTGGATCGCGTCCATCCCGGCTTCGGGGTAGAACAGGTCTACCACGCAGGTGCCGAACAGGTAGACCCGCGACGGTTTTTCGCTGGGGTACTGCCGAGGTTCGGGCAGTGGCGGTGCGACGCGCGTGGCGTTGGGCACAGCGTTGTAAAAAAGCTCGCTCATCAGGCGTGTCTCCGGGTGGGCCCGGTTATCCGTCTGTGGCGGCTGCTGAATATAAAGCGCCTTGCTTTCAGCAGCCTTACAGACCGGGTGGTGAATTGCTGACGCCGGAATCACGAACCGGCGTCGGTTATTTCCGTTTTGTTTATAGGATTAGTGCACCAGCATGCCGGTGAACCAGTAGGCCTGGGCCAGAGTGATCAGGCCGACAATCGTGGCAAAGAATAGGCTGTGCTTGAGGGTAAAGCGGAACAGATCCGATTCCTTGCCCACCAGCCCGGTCGCAGCGCAGGCGACGGCAATCGATTGTGGCGAGATCATCTTGCCGGTCACGCCGCCGCTGGTGTTGGCCGCCACCAGCAATGTGTCGTTGACGCCGATCTGGTGTGCGGTGGTCGCCTGCAGCGAACTGAACAGGGCGTTGGACGAGGTATCCGAGCCGGTGAGGAACACGCCCAGCCAGCCGAGGAACGGCGAGAAGAACGGGAAGGCTGCGCCGGTCGCGGCCAGGACCAGCGCCATGGTCGAAGACATGCCCGAGTAGTTGGTGACGAAGGCGAACGCCAGGACCATGCCGATCGACAGAATCGGCCAGCGCAGTTCGTAGAAGGTCTCTTTCAAAGTGGTCAGACCAGTTTTGAAGTTGATCTTCAGTACCAGCATCGAGATCAGCGCCGAGAAGAAAATCGCCGTGCCGGTCGCCGAGATCGGGTCAAGTTTGAATACGGCCGGAATCGCGGTCGGGGTAGCGACGATCGGAGCCGTCTTGATCACCAGTTGATCCAGGTGCGGGATGGCAAAGTTGAACACCCAGGCATACATCGAACCGCCGGCGGCGAACATGGCTTTGAAGGGTTTCAGCGTCCAGATGGTTACCAGCACGGTGAGGATCAGGAACGGCGACCAGGCAATGAAAATTTCCCAGAGGCTGTAAGGCGACGCCACGGTGCTGCGTTTCTGGCCGAAACCGCCGGCGCTGGCGGTTACCACCGAGGCTGACACGGCGCCGGCGATGTGCTGACCGGCGGCGCGTTTTGGCTGCCAGACTTTGAGGAACAGGGTCAGGGAAATCAGGCTGGCCAGGGCCGAGGTGATGTCCGGCAGCTCCGGGCCGATGAAGTTCGAAGTGAAGTACTGGGTCACGGCGAAGCTCAGGCCTGCAACCAGCGCTGCCGGCCAGGTTTCACGCACGCCACGCAGGCCGTCCATCATGAACACCAGCCAGAACGGCACGAACAGCGACAGCAGCGGTAGCTGGCGGCCGGTCATGGCGCCGATCTTGAACGCGTCGATGCCAGTGACCTGGCCGGCCACGATGATCGGAATCCCCAGTGCGCCGAAGGCAACCGGCGCGGTGTTGGCAATCAGGCACAGGCCGGCGGCGTACAGCGGGTTGAAGCCGAGACCGACCAGCAGCGCGGCGGTAATCGCCACTGGCGCGCCGAAGCCGGCGGCACCTTCAAGAAATGCACCGAAGCAGAAACCGATCAGCAACACCTGCAGGCGCTGGTCGTCGGTGATCGACAGTACCGAACTGCGAATGACCTCGAACTGACCACTCTTGACCGTCAGTTTGTAGAGGAACACCGCCGCGACGATGATCCAGGCAATCGGCCACAGACCATAGGCAAAGCCGTATCCGGCAGCGGCGAAAGCCATGTCGACCGGCATGTGGAAGGCGAAAATCGCCACGGCAATCGACAGGGCGAGCGTGATGCTGCCGGCCACATGACCCTTGAGGCGGAACACCGCCAGAGCCAGGAAGAAGAAAACGATGGGGATGACGGCCGCGAGTGCGGAGACGCCGAGACTGCCGAGCGGGGTATAGAGCTGTTGCCAGGTTTGCATATGGGGTGGCCCCTAATTGTTGTTGGTCAGGCACTGTCAGCGTTCTTGGTTAATTGGTAATACCAATTTACAATCGCTGTTGGCTAGGGTAAAAGCCTTGATATCGGTGTGTCAATTTGTCGCCCTGAAACTTTTGTCGAATAAGCGGTGCAGAAGGCATCTGATCCGGTCGGGCAAATGTGCTCTGACAGGTGTCGGCGGGGCGCCGATAGGCCAGAATAGAGAGCCCGGCGAGCGGTCGGGATCGTGGAGAAATGAGTTATGGGGTTTGATCAGATTCGTCAGCGCCGTTTGTCTGACGATATTGTCGAGCGCCTCGAGGGGATGATCCTCGAGGGCACGCTGAAGTCCGGCGAGCGGCTTCCGGCTGAGCGCACCTTGGCCGAGCAGTTCGGCGTGTCGCGTCCGTCGTTGCGTGAAGCGATCCAGAAACTGGCGGCCAAGGGCTTGCTGGTCAGTCGCCAGGGCGGCGGCAATTACGTGGTGGAAACCCTCGGATCGACCTTCAGCGACCCCCTGCTATTGCTGCTGGAGAGCAACCC
This sequence comes from Pseudomonas sp. W15Feb9B, assembly GCF_000828175.1. Lineage (NCBI taxonomy): Bacteria > Pseudomonadati > Pseudomonadota > Gammaproteobacteria > Pseudomonadales > Pseudomonadaceae > Pseudomonas > Pseudomonas sp. W15Feb9B. The sequence continues at coordinate 69,734 of NZ_JTKF01000011.1, forward strand.
CGAAGCACAGCGCGATTTGCTGGAGTTTCGGCATACACTGGAGGCATCGTGTGCCTATTACGCAGCATTGCGCGCCACGGATGTGGATCGTGAGCGCCTGACCGCAGCGTTCAACGAGCTGCAGGATTGCTACACGCGGCATGACGAAGTGAGCCGGGTGGAAGAGGGCGCGGCGGATGCGAAGTTTCATTTGGCGATTGCCGAAGCCAGCCACAACGCGGTGCTGCTGCACACCATTCGCGGGCTTTTCGATTTGCTCAAGCGCAACGTGGTGACCAACATCGGCGGTATGTACAAACAACGCACGGAAACCCGCGACATGCTGATCTCTCAGCACCGGGAGCTGTATCTGGCGATTATCGAAGGGCGTGCGGAGCAGGCGCGGGAGGTTTCCAGTCGGCACATTCTGTATGTGCAGGAAGTGCTGGAAGAGGTGCGGCAGGAAGTTCAGCGCATGGCTCGGGCGGAGCGGCGCAAGGGAATGTGACGGCAGTTTGATTGTGGCGAGGGAGCTTGCTCCCGCTCGCATGTGCAGCAGAAGCCCTCTGCTAAAGCGAGGGCCGCTACGCGCCCCAGCGGGAGCAAGCTCCCTCGCCACAGTATCAGGCAGAAGAAATTATTCTTCCTTGCCCTTGTTGCGCACAGCGCGCTGCAGCTCTCGACCGGCGTCGCGTTCGCGCTCGGTGTCACGCTTGTCGTATTCCTTCTTGCCCTTGCCCAGAGCAATCTCGCACTTGACCATGTGCTTGCTCCAGTAGAAGGACAGGCACACGCAGGCATAGCCTTTCTGTTGCACGGCAGCGGCGAGTTTTTCCAGCTCGCGCTTATTGAGCAGCAGTTTGCGGGTGCGGGTCGGATCGGCGATGACGTGGGTGCTGGCGGTCATCAACGGCGTGATGTGACTGCCGAGAAGCCAAGCTTCGCCGTCCTTGAGCAGCACGTAACTGTCGACCAGTTGCAGCTTGCTTGCCCGCAGACTTTTTACTTCCCAGCCGGCCAGGACCAGACCAGCCTCGAAACGATGTTCGATGAAGTAATCGTGTCGCGCCTTTTTGTTCTGCGCGATGGTCCCTGTTGGGTGTTTCTTCTGTTTAGCCATAGGGGCGGCATTATATGGAGATAAATGATCCTCGGCTACGGTGATGCTGCGTGCTTGAGCAGGTTGAGTGAATCCCGGACAATGCGGCCTCTTTTTCTAACGCTTGGGCGTGATATTCAATGTCGACAGACAAGGTTTCTGTCCACGGCAGTTGGGCTAGCCGCTGGGTTTTCATATTCGCCGCGACCGGTTCGGCCGTGGGACTGGGCAGCATCTGGAAATTCCCCTACATGGTCGGGGTCTACGGCGGCGGCGCCTTCGTGCTGATGTTTCTCGCCTGCATCGCATTGATCGGGATCCCGGTCATGCTGGCTGAAACCCTGATCGGCCGGCGCGCGCGGCAGAGTCCGGCGAACGCTTTGAAGGTGTTGGCGCGGGAGGCCGGGCATTCGGGCAAGTGGTCGTGGGGCGCGTTTGCCGGGATGATCACGGCGCTGCTGATCCTGTCTTTCTATAGTGTGGTCGGCGGCTGGTCGCTGGATTACATCATCGACATGGGGCGCGGCGACTTCCAGGGCGCTACGGCGGAGCAGGTCGGCGCTTATTTTGGCAATGTGATCTCCGATCCCTGGCGTCTGACACTTTGGCACACAGTTTTCATGCTGTTGTCGGCCGTAGTGATCGCCAAAGGCGTGGTTGCCGGGCTGGAGCGCAGCCTGCGGATCATGATGCCGCTGCTGTTCGTGATGGTGTTGGTATTGCTGGGTTACAGCATGACTACCGGGCATTTCATGGAAGGCGTGCATTTCATGTTCGACTTCCATCCGGAAAAAGTCCTCGACGGCTTGCTGCCCGCCATGGGCCACGCGTTCTTTTCCCTGAGTGTGGGCGTCGGCTCGATCATGATCTACGGCGCTTACATGACCAAGGAAGCCTCGTTGTCCGGCACCGTGGTCGGTGTGGCACTGCTCGACACCTTCGTGTCGCTGGTGGCCGGTCTGGCGTTGTTTCCGATTGTGTTTGCTGGCGGCTTGAACCCTAGCGAAGGCCCGGGCCTGATGTTTGTCAGTCTGCCATTTGCCTTCGGTAACGTGGTTTTCGGCCAGTTGATGGGCGTGGTGTTCTTTGTCCTGGTGGCGATTGCCGCCTGGAGCTCGGCGATTTCCTTGCTTGAACCGATGGTGGCCTATCTGGTTGAACGCACGAAAATCAGCCGTGGCTGGGTGACTTTCTGGCTGGCGTTCATCTGCTGGTTCGTCGGTCTGGGTACGGTTTTCTCTTTCAATATCTGGAAGGAAGCCAAATTTTTCGTGAACGAAGGCGGGCTGTTCCATCTCTACCAATGGGGTGCGACGGGCGGTCTGGACTTCTTCGGCGTGATCGACTTCTTCACCTCGCGGATCATGTTGCCGCTCGGTGGCCTGTGCTTCGTGCTGTTTGCCGGTTGGGTGATGGGGCGTGAGGCGGTGCGTGACGAGTTGTCGATTCGTAACCCGGCGCTGTTTGCCCTGTCCTTGTTCTTGATGCGCTACGTGGCGCCTATCGGCATTCTTGTAGTGTTTGCCGCTCAGCTCTGGAAGTAACGCTTACATGACGACACATATTCAACGTTCGGCGTTGCTGCCCTACCCGGCGCAATTCCTTTACGACCTGGTCAACGACGTCGCGCGTTACCCGGAATTCCTGCCGTGGTGCTCGTCCGCCGAAGTGCTGGAAAGCTCGCCTGAACACATGCGCGCCAGCGTTGGCGTGGCCAAGGGCGGTCTCAGTCAGCACTTCGTCACGCGCAATACGCTGGTGCCGGGGCAGTCGATCGAGATGAACCTGGAAGAAGGCCCGTTCAATCAGCTGCATGGTGTCTGGGTCTTCAAGGCATTGAACGAGAAGGCCTGCAAGATCAGTCTTGACCTGTCTTTCGACTACGCCGGCCCGCTGGTGCGCGCAACACTCGGCCCGCTGTTCAATCAGGCGGCGAATACGTTGGTGGATGCGTTCTGCCAGCGTGCCAAGCAGATGCATGGTTGATCCGGTGATCGAGATTGAAGTGGTGTATGCCGCCGTGGATCGTCAGCTTCTGCGCACTTTGAGCGTCCCTGAAGGGACGACAGTGCGTGAGGCGGTGCTCAAGTCAGGTATTGGCGATGAATTTCCGGAGCTGGATCTGAGTGATTGTCCGCTGGGGATCTTCGGCAAGGTGGTAGCTGATCCACAGGGTCGCTTGATTCAGGCGGGGGAGCGCATCGAGATCTACCGGCCGTTGTTGGCGGATCCGAAAGAGGTGCGACGCCTGCGGGCGGCCAAGGCTGCCGAGGCCAAAGCGCGAAATCAGTAGCCTGGCCAGATCGCAGGCAATAAAAAACCCGGAAATTCCGGGTTTTTTATTGCCTCGCACATTACTGCGGCGAGGTGTCCAGCGGTTCAGGCGTCGGAACCGGAACGGTTTCAACACCGTCCACATCCTTCTGGATCGAATCCAGCAAGGAGCCTGGTTTGGCGGGTTGTTCCGGCTTCGGCTTCTCGGCGTTTTCAGCAGGTGCGGTCACGCTGGTGCCACTGTCCTTACCGAGAATGGCCTCGTCACGGCTTACGCCCGGCATGAAGTCACCGGACAGGCTGACAAGCTGGTCGTTGGAGTTGAAATTAACACTCACGCGCTCCTGCTGGCGTTCACCGCCACCAGGTTGCAGGCTGTACAGATAATCCCAGCGATCGGCATGGAACGTGTCGGTCAGCAGAGGGTTGCCCATGATAAACCGTACTTGCCGACGGGTCATTCCCGGGCGTAACTGGTCTATCATGTCCTGCGTGACGACATTGCCCTGCTGGATGTCGATTTTGTAAACCCCGGGGAATGAACAACCGGCGAGTGCGAGCAGTCCCACAAAGGTGAAACTGGTTAGCAAGAGCTTGGTGTTTTGCATCGGTGGGCGACTTCCACTATCTTGGCTGGGACAACGTAAACGCCGATCATACCCGCATTAAGAGAAGCTGCGAAGCAGCATCGCGAGAAAGCTGACCATGGTTGAAAATAGCGAACTACGCAAAGCCGGCCTCAAAGTGACCCTGCCACGGGTCAAGATCCTGCAAATGCTCGACTCTACCGAGCAGCGTCACATGAGTGCCGAAGACGTCTACAAGGCGTTGATGGAAGCGGGCGAGGACGTCGGTCTGGCCACGGTTTACCGTGTTCTGACCCAGTTCGAAGCTGCTGGCCTCGTGGTCCGTCACAACTTCGACGGTGGCCACGCGGTATTCGAACTGGCCGACGGTGGCCACCACGACCATATGGTCAACGTGGAAACCGGTGAAGTCGTCGAATTCGTCAGTCCGGAAATCGAAAAGCTCCAGAAGGCAATTGCCGAGGAGCACGGTGTTGATCTGGTAGATCACAATCTGGTGCTGTACGTACGCAAGAAAAAGTAAGCATGTCGCGCGAATTTCAGGTTCGCGAAACGAACGAAGGCGACCCAAGGGTCGCCTTCGTGCTTTCTGCCGTTCTTAAACTTTTGCCGTGACCACCATTTTTTTCGCGTGAGCCAAGGACTCTTTGGTCAAGTCGATGCCGCCTAGCATCCGCGCCACTTCTTCTATACGGTCGTTCTTGCTCAGTTTGGACACGGCGGTGTGGGTAGCCTGTTCACCGCGAACCTTGTGCACAAATAAATGCTGATGACCCTGCGCCGCCACTTGCGGCAAATGCGTCACGGTCAGCACCTGGCCGCGATCGCCAAGACGCCGCAACAACTGACCGACGATTTCCGCTGTCGGCCCGCCGATGCCCACGTCCACTTCGTCGAATACCAGGGTTGGCACCCGTGAGGTCTGTGCGGTGATCACCTGAATTGCCAGGCTGATCCGCGACAGCTCGCCACCGGAGGCTACTTTGGCCAGCGCTTTGAGCGGCTGGCCAGGGTTGGCGCTGACCAGCAGTTCGACTTGCTCCAGGCCGTTAGGCTGTAGTTCGTCGCTGGTGTTGGCGCGCAGCTCGATGGTGAAGCGTCCGCCCGGCATGCCCAGACGCTGGATCTCTTGCTCCACGGCGCTGGCGAGGCTGCTGGCGGCCTGATGGCGCAAGTCGCTCAGCTCCCGGGCCTTCTCTTGATAATGGCGGGCATAAGAGGCCAGTTCATCACCCAGGCGTTCGATGGATTCGTCGTTGGCATTCAATGTCTCGATTTCATCGAGCAATTTCTGCTGCATCTCGGCGACTTCGGTTGGCTGGATCCGGTGCTTGCGCGCCAAGGTGTAAATCGCGTCGAGGCGTTCTTCCAGATATTGCAGGCGCGCCGGATCGGCATCGAAGTTGTCGAGGAAGCGATTGAGCTCGCCCACGGCTTCTTCGACCTGGATCTGCGCGCTGGTCAGCAAGCTGCTGGCTTCGCCCAGTGCGCCCACCGAGTTGTTCACGCTCGACAGGCGGTTGAGGCTGGCGGTCAGTGCATTCAGTACGTTGCCGGAATCGCTTTCGCTGCACTGCTCGACCACCTGTCGGCAAATGCCAAGCAGGGTTTCGGCGTTGGTCAGGTTCTTGTGTTCCTGCTCTAGCTGTTCCAGCTCGTTTTCGCCGAGGCCGAGGTTCTCCAGTTCTTCGAGCTGGTAGCTGAGCAATTGGTGGCGCGCGCGTTGCTCGTCACCCGAGTTGGAGAGGCGCTCCAGTTCCTGGCGGGTCTGGCGCCAGCGCTGCGCGGCGAGTTGCACCTGACGGGCCAGATCAGTAGCGCCGGCATATTCGTCGAGCAGGCGCCGGTGAGTGTCGGTTTTCAGCAGGGACTGGTGTTCGTGCTGGCTGTGGATATCGATCAGCAGTTCGCCGAGGGCCTTGAGATCACCGAGCGGGCAAGGTGTGCCATTGATATAGCCGCGCGAACGGCCTTCGGCGGTGATCACCCGGCGCAGGATGCACGGGCCGTCGTTTTCGAGGTCGCGCTCGGCCAGCCAGGCATGAGCTTCGGGAATGTCGACCAGGTCGAAAGTGGCCAGAATGTCGGCCTTGTCGGCGCCCGGGCGAACCACGCCGCTGTCGGCGCGGTCGCCAAGGGTCAGGCCCAGGGCGTCGAGCATGATCGACTTGCCGGCGCCGGTTTCCCCTGTGATCACGCTCATCCCGCGATCAAGTTCGAGATCGAGATGTTCAACGATGGCGTAGTTATGTACGGACAGGTGCACCAGCATAAAGGCCGCTCCCAGGCTTTAGGTCTGGTTATTTATACAGTGTTTTGTTTCAGGCTGACAATGCCCTCGCTTAGCTCGATTTGCTTGATCCGATCAAATGCTTAGTCCGAGCGGGAATGACAATGCAGCACTTTTTTGTAGGGTTAATCATTGCAGGCCCTTGAAGCCTGATTTTGCGGCCCCATATATCGGGGCAGAAGCGCGAGTACAGCTCGCGGACGTAATTGAAAGGAGAATTCTATGGCTGACGAACAGACAGTAGATACGCAAAATCCAGAAGCCAATCAGGCGCCCGAAACTTCGGGTGACGACCTGGCGACCCGTGTACAAGTGCTCGAAGAGCAGTTGGCCGCCGCGCAGGATCAGTCGCTGCGCGTAGCTGCCGATCTGCAGAACGTCCGCCGCCGTGCCGAGCAGGATGTCGAGAAGGCGCACAAGTTTGCGCTGGAAAAATTCGCCGGTGACTTGCTGCCGATCGTTGACAGCCTGGAGCGCGGTCTCGAGTTGTCGAGCCCGGACGACGAAAGCATCCGTCCGATGCGCGAAGGCATCGAGCTGACCCTGAAAATGTTCCACGACACCCTCAAGCGTTATCAGCTTGAAGCGATCGATCCGCATGGCGAACCGTTCAACGCCGTTCATCATCAGGCGATGGCCATGCAGGAAAGCGCCGACGTCGAACCGAACAGCGTTCTGAAGGTGTTCCAGAAGGGCTACCAGCTCAACGGTCGCCTGTTGCGTCCGGCCATGGTTGTGGTCAGCAAGGCGCCGGCGCCAATTTCGCCTTCGATTGACGAGAAGGCTTGAAATTAGCCGCAAGGCCCCCATTTAGAAGTCAAGCGTTTAAGTATTACCGCAGTTAGCCACCACTGCTGCGGCAACAAAATCCAAAGTTTCGGGAGAGTGAACATGGGCAAAATTATCGGTATCGACCTGGGGACTACCAACTCCTGCGTCTCCGTGCTGGAAAACGGCGTAGCCAAAGTTATTGAAAACGCCGAAGGCGCGCGCACCACGCCGTCGATCATCGCTTACGCCAACGATGGTGAAATCCTCGTTGGTCAGTCGGCCAAGCGTCAGGCAGTGACCAACCCGCACAACACCCTGTATGCGGTGAAGCGTCTGATCGGTCGCAAGTTCGACGAAGAAGTCGTACAGAAAGACATCAAGATGGTCCCGTACAAAATCGCCAAGGCTGACAACGGCGACGCCTGGGTTGAAGTGAACGGCCAGAAAATGGCGCCGCCACAAATCTCGGCTGAAATCCTGAAGAAGATGAAGAAAACCGCCGAAGACTACCTCGGCGAGCCTGTGACTGAAGCGGTGATCACCGTTCCGGCCTACTTCAACGACAGCCAGCGTCAGGCGACCAAAGACGCCGGTCGCATCGCCGGTCTGGACGTTAAACGTATCATCAACGAACCAACCGCAGCGGCTCTGGCTTACGGTATGGACAAGGCCAAGGGCGATCACACCGTGATCGTTTACGACCTGGGTGGCGGTACTTTCGACGTGTCCGTGATCGAGATCGCTGAAGTTGACGGCGAGCACCAGTTCGAAGTGTTGGCCACCAACGGTGACACCTTCCTCGGCGGTGAAGACTTCGACATTCGTCTGATCGACTACCTCGTTGACGAATTCAAGAAAGAAAGCGGCATGAACCTCAAAGGTGACCCGCTGGCCATGCAGCGCCTGAAAGAAGCCGCTGAGAAAGCCAAGATCGAGCTGTCGTCCGCGCAGTCGACCGACGTCAACCTGCCGTACATCACTGCAGACGCCACCGGTCCTAAGCACCTGAACGTGAAGATTTCGCGTGCCAAGCTCGAAGCACTGGTTGAAGACCTGGTTCAGCGCACCATCGAACCTTGCCGTATCGCAATGAAAGACGCCGGTATCGACGTTGGCGCGATCAACGACGTGATTCTGGTCGGCGGTCAGACCCGTATGCCGCTCGTACAGAAGCTGGTGACTGATTTCTTCGGTAAAGAAGCACGTAAAGACGTGAACCCGGACGAAGCGGTTGCCATGGGTGCTGCGATTCAGGGCGCCGTTCTGGCCGGTGACGTGAAAGACGTTCTGCTGCTCGACGTCAGTCCGCTGACCCTGGGTATCGAAACCATGGGTGGCGTGATGACCGCGCTGATCGAGAAAAACACCACGATTCCTACCAAGAAATCGCAAGTGTTCTCGACTGCCGACGACAACCAGGGCGCCGTGACCATTCACGTCCTGCAAGGTGAGCGTAAGCAAGCTGCGCAGAACAAATCGCTGGGCAAATTCGACCTGGCCGACATTCCACCAGCTCCACGTGGCGTGCCGCAGATCGAAGTGACCTTCGACATCGACGCAAACGGCATCCTGCACGTTGGCGCGAAAGACAAGGCGACCGGCAAAGAGCAGAAGATCACCATCAAGGCCAACTCCGGTCTGTCGGATGAAGAAATTCAGAAGATGGTTCGCGACGCCGAGCTGAACGCTGAGGAAGACCGCAAGTTCGAAGAGCTGGCCGCTGCCCGTAACCAGGGTGATGCACTGGTTCACTCGACTCGTAAAATGGTCACCGAAGCGGGCGACAAGGTCAGCGCCGAAGAGAAGACCGCGATCGAAGCTGCCGTGGTTGCACTGGAAGCCGCTGTGAAAGGCGACGACAAGGCTGCCATCGAAGCGAAGATCGAAGAGCTGTCGAAAGTCTCGGCTCCGGTTGCCCAGAAGATGTACGCCGAACAGGCTCAGCCTGCTGAAGGCGCGGCGCCGCACGACGAGAAAGCTGAAAAGGCTGACGATGTTGTCGATGCCGAGTTCGAAGAAGTCAAAGACCACAAGTAAGTTGTTGGTCGGCCGGTTGACTGCCTTGCGGCGGTGACTGGTAGGATGTCGCCGCGCGGGAGCTTGCTCCCGCGTTGGCGTATCTGGAATACATGAATTTTTACAGCATGCGACAAGCCTTGCGTGCTGTTGGTATGGCCGGGAATGCTCCTGCTTTTCGCGCCGCAAGTACCACAAGAAACAAAGACCAGGATCGTTGAATTGACGTGAGTTGGGTCCGGGCCTGTATTGGGGCTCAACGAGTTTGGCCATCCTCAGGAGGGGTTTGCCGAACGTCCTCAAGAGTGCAAAGACTTATGGCAAAGCGTGACTATTACGAAGTGTTGGGTGTAGAGCGTGGTTCAAGCGATGCAGACCTGAAAAAGGCCTATCGTCGCCTGGCGATGAAGCACCACCCGGACCGTAATCCTGATGACAAAGCGTCGGAAGAACTGTTCAAAGAGGCCAACGAGGCCTACGAAGTATTGTCCGATTCGAGCAAGCGCGCGGCCTACGACCAGTACGGTCATGCTGGCGTCGACCCAAGCATGGGTGGCGGTGGTGCCGGTTTCGGCGGGCAGAATTTCTCTGACATCTTTGGTGATGTCTTCAGTGACTTCTTCGGTGGCGGTCGCGGCGGTTCCCGTGGCGGCGCCCAGCGCGGCAGCGATTTGCGCTACACCCTGGAGCTGAATCTGGAAGAAGCGGTGCGCGGCACTACCGTGAATATCCGCGTTCCGACACTGGTCAATTGCAAGCCATGTGATGGTTCTGGCGCGAAGAAAGGCTCGTCGCCATCGACCTGCCCGACCTGCGGCGGCATCGGTCAGGTGCGCATGCAGCAGGGCTTCTTCTCGGTGCAGCAGACCTGCCCGCGCTGCCATGGTCAGGGCAAGATCATTTCCGATCCGTGCGATTCCTGCCACGGCGACGGTCGCGTCGAAGAGTACAAGACCCTGTCGGTGAAGGTGCCGGCTGGCGTTGATACTGGCGACCGCATTCGTCTGTCTGGCGAAGGCGAGGCGGGTACCCAGGGCGGCCCGACCGGCGACCTGTACGTGGTGATCAACGTGCGCGAGCACGACATCTTCCAGCGCGATGGCAAACATCTGTTCTGCGAAGTGCCGATCAGCTTTGTTGATGCGGCGCTCGGCGGCGAACTGGAAATCCCGACTCTCGACGGTCGCGTCAAATTGAAAATCCCCGAAGGCACCCAGACCGGCAAGCAGTTCCGTGTACGCGGCAAAGGCGTGGCGCCGGTGCGTGGCGGTGGTGCGGGCGATCTGATGTGCCGCGTAGCGGTCGAGACCCCGGTCAATCTGAATCGTCGTCAGCGCGAATTGCTCGAGGAATTCCGCAGCTCGCTGGCGGACGATAACAGCCACTCGCCGAAAACCACTGGTTGGTTCGATGGTGTGAAGCGATTCTTCGGCGATCTGTAAGGAGTCGGCATGCGACGTATAGCTGTGATGGGCGCCGCCGGGCGCATGGGCAAGATTCTGGTCGAAGCCGTGCAACAGCGCGCGCCATTGACCGGCCTGACCGCGGCGATCGTTCGTCCCGGCAGTACGCTGATCGGGGTGGACGCCGGTGAGCTGGCTTCGCTGGGTCGCATCGGTGTGCCGTTGTCCGGCAATCTCGAATCGGTGGCTGAAGAGTTCGATGTGCTGATCGATTTCACCCTGCCGGAAGTCATGCTGAAAAACCTCGCGTTCTGTCGCAAGGCTGGCAAGGCCATGGTCATCGGCACCACCGGGCTCGACGCTGCGCAAAAGCAGCTGCTGGCCGAGGCGGGCAAGGATATTCCGATCGTGTTTGCGGCCAACTTCAGCGTCGGGGTCAACCTGTCGCTGAAGCTGCTCGAAATGACTGCCCGGGTGCTGGGCGACGAGGCCGACATCGAAATCATCGAAGCGCATCACCGGCACAAGATTGACGCGCCTTCGGGCACGGCGCTGCGCATGGGTGAAGTGATCGCCGATGCGCTGGATCGTGATCTGCAGAAAGTCGCGGTCTATGGTCGTGAAGGTCACACCGGTGCGCGCGAGCGGGAAACCATTGGTTTCGCCACCGTTCGCGGTGGTGATGTGGTCGGCGATCACACCGTGCTGTTTGCCTGCGAAGGCGAGCGCCTGGAGATTACGCACAAGGCTTCCAGTCGCATGACCTTCGCCAAGGGCGCGGTGCGTGCGGCGTTGTGGCTCGATGGCCGCGAGCCGGGTCTGTATGACATGCAGGACGTGCTCGACCTGCATTGATAGACGGATTTACCCAGCGCAAACGCCCGGTTTGCGCTGGTTTTTCTACATCGCGCGACGGCCTGTCGCATTCTCCGGCCTTTTAGGCTCTTTAGCGGTGGACCAAAAAAGCCTTTTTCTGTAAGCTACAGCTTTAGTGTGTCCACTAAAAGCGCGCAGAATAATTCAGTGAAGAAGCGGGGTGACGTGTCCATACGTCACTCCGCTTTTTTACAACCTGCGATTGCCCTTTCATGCGTTATTTACGGGAGGTCTTCTTGACTAAGCCAGCCATACTCGCCCTTGCTGATGGCAGCATTTTTCGCGGCGAAGCCATTGGAGCCGACGGTCAAACCGTTGGTGAGGTGGTGTTCAACACCGCAATGACCGGCTATCAGGAAATCCTTACCGATCCTTCCTACGCCCAACAGATCGTTACCCTGACTTACCCGCACATCGGCAACACTGGCACCACGCCGGAAGATGCCGAGTCCGACCGCGTATGGTCCGCTGGTCTGGTCATCCGTGACCTGCCACTGGTAGCGAGCAACTGGCGTAACACGATGTCCCTGTCCGACTACCTGAAAGCCAACAACGTTGTGGCAATCGCCGGTATCGACACCCGCCGCCTAACCCGCATCCTGCGTGAAAAAGGCGCACAGAACGGCTGCATCATGGCCGGCGACAACATCTCCGAAGAAGCTGCAATTGCCGCCGCGCAGGGTTTCCCGGGCCTGAAGGGCATGGATCTGGCGAAAGTCGTCAGCACCAAGGAAAAGTACGAATGGCGCTCCACTGTCTGGGATCTGAAGACCGACAGCCACGCGACCATCGAGGCGTCCGAGCTGCCATACCACGTGGTTGCCTACGACTACGGCGTCAAACTGAACATCCTGCGCATGCTGGTCGAGCGCGGCTGCTGCGTGACCGTGGTGCCGGCGCAAACCCCGGCAGCCGACGTGCTGGCGCTCAAGCCGGACGGTGTGTTCCTGTCCAACGGCCCTGGTGATCCGGAGCCTTGCGACTACGCGATCAAGGCGATCAAGGAAGTGCTGGAAACCGAGATTCCGGTCTTCGGTATCTGCCTTGGTCACCAGCTGCTGGCTCTGGCCTCCGGCGCCAAGACCCTGAAAATGGGTCACGGCCACCACGGTGCCAACCACCCGGTACAGGATCTGGACACTGGCGTCGTGATGATCACCAGCCAGAACCACGGTTTCGCGGTTGACGAAGCGACCCTGCCAGCCAACGTGCGTGCGATCCATAAATCGTTGTTCGACGGCACCCTGCAAGGCATCGAGCGCACTGACAAGAGCGCGTTCAGCTTCCAGGGCCACCCTGAAGCGAGCCCGGGCCCGAACGATGTGGCGCCCCTGTTCGACCGCTTCATCAACGAGATGGCCAAGCGACGCTAAGCGTTCGCCTTGAGACTGTAGCGAGAAGCCCTCGAGGGCGGCCCCGACACCGGTGGCGCCCCTCAGGGCTTCAGAAATCGATCAAGACGGCTTGCCGACTGACCTGCGGATTTGAGTGACAAACCCATGCCAAAACGTACAGACATTAAAAGCATCCTGATTCTCGGCGCTGGCCCGATCGTTATCGGCCAGGCCTGTGAATTCGACTACTCCGGCGCCCAGGCCTGCAAAGCCCTGCGCGAAGAGGGTTACCGCGTCATCCTGGTGAACTCCAACCCGGCCACCATCATGACCGACCCGGACATGGCCGACGCCACGTACATCGAGCCGATCAAGTGGCAGACCGTGGCCAAGATCATCGAAAAAGAGCGCCCGGACGCGGTGCTGCCAACCATGGGCGGCCAGACTGCACTGAACTGCGCCCTGGATCTGGAGCGCGAAGGCGTTCTGGAAAAGTTCGGCGTGGAAATGATCGGTGCCAACGCCGACACCATCGACAAGGCTGAAGACCGTTCGCGTTTCGACAAGGCCATGAAATCCATCGGTCTGGAATGCCCGCGTTCCGGTATCGCCCACAGCATGGAAGAAGCCAACGCCGTCCTCGAGCGTCTGGGCTTCCCGTGCATCATCCGTCCGTCCTTCACCATGGGTGGCACCGGTGGCGGTATCGCCTACAACCGTGAAGAGTTCGAAGAAATCTGCGCCCGCGGTCTGGACCTGTCGCCGACCAAAGAGCTGCTGATCGACGAATCGCTGATCGGCTGGAAAGAATATGAAATGGAAGTTGTCCGCGACAAAAAGGACAACTGCATCATCGTCTGCTCGATCGAGAACTTCGACCCGATGGGCGTGCACACCGGTGACTCCATCACCGTTGCTCCGGCACAGACCCTGACCGACAAGGAATATCAGATCCTGCGTAACGCCTCGCTGGCGGTACTGCGCGAGATCGGCGTCGAGACCGGCGGCTCCAACGTGCAATTCGGTATCTGCCCGGACACTGGCCGCATGGTCGTGATCGAGATGAACCCGCGCGTATCGCGTTCCTCGGCATTGGCTTCGAAAGCCACCGGTTTCCCGATTGCCAAAGTCGCGGCCAAACTGGCTGTGGGCTACACCCTCGACGAACTGTCGAACGACATCACTGGCGGCAAGACCCCGGCGTCCTTCGAGCCGTCGATCGACTACGTCGTGACCAAGCTGCCACGTTTCGCCTTCGAGAAATTCGCCAAGGCTGACGCACGCCTGACCACGCAAATGAAGTCGGTGGGTGAAGTCATGGCCATCGGCCGTACTTTCCAGGAATCCCTGCAGAAAGCCCTGCGCGGTCTGGAAGTCGGTGTTTGCGGTCTGGACGAGAAGCTCGACCTGAGCAATCCGGAAAGCATGAGCATCCTCAAGCGCGAGCTGACCGTGCCGGGCGCCGAGCGTATCTGGTACGTGGCGGACGCGTTCCGTGCTGGTCTGACCGTCGAAGACATTTTCGGCATGAACATGATCGACCCGTGGTTCCTGGTGCAGATCGAAGATCTGATCAAGGAAGAAGAGAAGGTCAAGACTCTCGGTCTGTCCGCTATCGACCGCGACCTGATGTTCAAGCTCAAGCGCAAAGGCTTCTCTGATCAGCGTCTGGCCAAGCTGCTGGGTGTGACCGAGAAGAATCTGCGTACTCACCGTCAAAAACTGGAAGTGTTCCCGGTCTACAAGCGCGTTGACACCTGTGCTGCCGAGTTCGCCACCGACACCGCGTACCTCTACTCGACGTACGAGGAAGAGTGCGAAGCGGCGCCGTCCGGTCGCGACAAGATCATGATTCTGGGTGGCGGTCCGAACCGTATCGGCCAGGGCATCGAGTTCGACTACTGCTGCGTACACGCCGCTCTTGCACTGCGCGAAGACGGCTATGAAACCATCATGGTCAACTGCAACCCGGAAACCGTTTCCACCGACTACGACACGTCCGACCGTCTGTACTTCGAGCCAGTAACCCTGGAAGACGTGCTGGAAATCTGCCGCGTCGAGAAGCCCAAAGGCGTGATCGTCCAGTACGGCGGCCAGACGCCGCTGAAACTGGCGCGTGCCCTGGAAGCTGCTGGCGTGCCGATCATCGGTACCAGCCCTGATGCCATCGACCGTGCCGAAGACCGTGAGCGCTTCCAGCAAATGGTTGAGCGTCTTAACCTGCGTCAGCCGCCAAACGCCACCGTACGCAGCGAAGACGAAGCCGTTCGCGCTGCCGCGAAAATCGGTTATCCGCTGGTGGTGCGTCCGTCCTACGTACTGGGCGGCCGCGCGATGGAAATCGTTTACAAGGAAGACGAACTCAAGCGCTACCTGCGTGATGCGGTGCAAGTCTCCAACGACAGCCCGGTGCTGCTCGACCACTTCCTCAACTGCGCCATCGAGATGGACGTGGATGCGGTCTGCGACGGCAAAGACGTGGTGATCGGCGCGATCATGCAGCACATCGAACAGGCGGGCGTTCACTCCGGTGACTCCGCGTGCTCGCTGCCGCCGTACTCGCTGCCGGCACACATCCAGGACGAGATGCGCGAACAGGTCAAGAAAATGGCCCTGGAACTGGGCGTTGTCGGCCTGATGAACGTGCAACTGGCGCTGCAGGGCGAAGACATCTACGTCATCGAAGTCAACCCGCGCGCTTCGCGGACCGTACCGTTCGTGTCCAAGTGCATCGGTGTCTCCCTGGCAATGATCGCGGCTCGCGTCATGGCCGGTAAGACTCTGAAAGAAGTCGGCTTCACCAAGGAAATCATCCCGAACTTCTACAGCGTGAAAGAGGCGGTGTTCCCGTTCGCCAAATTCCCTGGTGTTGACCCGATCCTCGGCCCAGAGATGAAGTCCACCGGTGAAGTGATGGGCGTCGGCGACACCTTCGGTGAAGCATTCGCCAAGGCCCAGATGGGCGCCAGCGAAGTGCTGCCGACCGGCGGTACCGCGTTCATCAGCGTGCGTGACGATGACAAGCCGCTGGTTGCAGGCGTGGCCCGTGATCTGATCAACTTGGGCTTCGAAGTGGTCGCCACTGCCGGTACTGCCAAGCTGATCGAAGCCGCAGGCCTGAAAGTGCGCCGCGTGAACAAGGTGACCGAGGGTCGTCCGCACGTGGTCGACATGATCAAGAATGACGAAGTCACCCTGATCATCAACACCACCGAAGGTCGTCAGTCGATCGCTGATTCCTACTCCATTCGTCGCAATGCTCTGCAGCACAAGATCTACTGCACCACCACCATTGCTGCGGGCGAGGCTATCTGTGAAGCGCTGAAGTTCGGTCCCGAGAAGACCGTACGCCGCTTGCAGGATCTACACGCAGGATTGAAGGCATGATCAAGTACCCAATGACCGTCCAGGGTGCAAAAGCCCTGGAAGAAGAACACGCTCACCTGACCAAGGTCGTTCGTCCGAAGCTCAGCCAGGACATCGGTACGGCTCGCGAGCTGGGTGACCTGAAGGAAAACGCCGAATACCATGCCGCCCGCGAACAGCAGGGCATGGTCGAGGCGCGGATCCGCGATATCGAAGGCCGGATCCAGAATCAGGTCATCATTGATGTCACGACCATTCCGCACACCGGCAAAGTGATCTTCGGTACCACCGTCGAAATCGCCAACGTCGAGACGGATGAAAGCGTCGCTTACCACATCGTGGGTGAGGATGAGGCTGACTTCAAACTCGGCAAGATTTCGGTCGGCTCGCCCTTGGCCCGTGCCTTGATCGGCAAGGAAGAGGGTGACGTGGTTGCCGTGAAAACGCCGAGTGGTGTTATCGAGTACGAGATTGTCGAAGTCCGTCACATCTGAAGGCAGGCGCCCGCTACGTGCGGGCGCCATGCTTTGGCAGCTGACCCAGATGTTGTGGGTCGGCGGCTTCTGGTTGATTCACCTCGGTTTGCGACCGGTGCTGGGCAAGATTGGTCTGGCACCGTTGCTGATCGATGAAGTTGCCGATGCATTCGAAGTACCGGTGGCGGGTTTTGCCGCGGCATGCGTGATTTTTCAGGCTTTGGTGCTGGTACAGGCCGAGGGCCTTGCCAGTCTGTGGCGGGACTTTCGCGGGCAGGTGCTGCTGATGGCACTTTATGCGTGTGCGATGTTTGTCGCCGTGCATGTCGGCTG
This sequence comes from Pseudomonas sp. W15Feb9B, assembly GCF_000828175.1. Taxonomy (NCBI): domain Bacteria; kingdom Pseudomonadati; phylum Pseudomonadota; class Gammaproteobacteria; order Pseudomonadales; family Pseudomonadaceae; genus Pseudomonas; species Pseudomonas sp. W15Feb9B. The sequence continues at coordinate 86,538 of NZ_JTKF01000011.1, forward strand.
GCCGCAAGCGCAGCGCTGGCAGGCATTCAGTTTTCTGCTGTTGGGCTTCTCCGGGCTGGTGCTGGTGTTGCAGCCGCTGCCGGGATGGAGTGGCAGGGTGCGCGAAGCACACCCTTGACCCTTGTCATCACTTGAAGCGATGAACGTTCGACAGCTGCTTGTTGACGCTGAAGTTCTTGCGATAAACCAGCGCCATCTTGCCGATGACCTGTACCAGATCAGCCTTGCCGACCTTGCACAGCTCTGCAATGTGCGCCAGGCGCGACTCGCGGTCGAGGATGTTGAGCTTGATCTTGATCAACTCGTGATCCGCCAAGGCGCGTTCAAGTTCGGCTAATACACCCTCAGTCAGACCGTTGTCCGCCACCGTCAAAACCGGTTTCAGGTGGTGACCAATGGATTTGTACTGTTTCTTCTGCTCTGGAGTGAGCGGCATAATCTGACCCTTTCGTCTGGATTCTGTAAAATGGCGGCCATTTTACCCGAGGGTTCGTGGATCCGCCCAATTAATCACGACCCTTATTATCGAGGTGCCCAATGGCGCGTTCCAAGACAAGCCTTGGTTGGCTGAAACGACATGTCAACGATCCTTATGTGAAGCAGGCGCAGAAGGATGGCTACCGCTCGCGTGCGAGTTACAAGCTTCTGGAGATCCAGGAGAAATACAAGCTGATCCGCTCCGGCATGAGCGTTGTCGACCTGGGCGCGGCGCCTGGCGGCTGGTCACAGGTCACCAGCCGGCTGATTGGTGGTCAGGGGCGACTGATCGCTTCGGACATCCTGGAAATGGACAGCATTCCGGACGTGACCTTCATTCAAGGTGACTTCACCGAGGACGAAGTGCTCGCGCGAATCCTTGAAGCCGTGGGTAATTCACAGGTGGACCTTGTGATTTCCGATATGGCCCCCAATATGAGTGGTACGCCTGAAGTGGACATGCCCAAAGCCATGTTCCTTTGCGAGCTGGCGCTTGATCTGGCAGAGCGGATACTCAAGCCGGGTGGTAATTTCGTGATCAAGATTTTTCAGGGCGAAGGTTTTGATGTCTACCTGAAGGATGCTCGGAAAAAGTTCGACAAGATCCAGATGATCAAGCCGGACTCTTCCCGTGGCAGCTCCCGCGAGCAATACATGCTGGCTTGGGGCTACCGCGGAGGTAATGAGTAAAACGAGGTTTTTTGGCAGGGTGATAGGTTTTTCGTATTTTGCCCCGCGTGCATAAGCGAATATTGTGTAGAAAGTGTTTCACAAAGGGTTACAGACGGCGCCTGCAAGAGTTGTAGGTAATGTAGTAAGTTAGGCCGGTGAATATCATGCGAAGCGCGCGCCAGTAGCGGAGCTTGCTTCAGAGGGTAGTTAATTGAACGATATGGCAAAGAATCTGATCCTGTGGTTGATCATCGCGGCAGTCCTCGTGACGGTGATGAACAACTTCTCCAGCCCTAACGAGCCGCAGACCCTCAACTATTCCGACTTCATCCAGCAGGTCAAGGATGGCAAGGTCGAGCGCGTAGCCGTTGACGGCTATGTGATTACCGGCAAGCGCAACGATGGCGACAGCTTCAAGACCATTCGTCCGGCGATCCAGGACAATGGCCTGATCGGCGATCTGGTCGACAATCACGTTGTGGTTGAAGGCAAGCAGCCTGAGCAGCAAAGCATCTGGACCCAACTTCTGGTGGCCAGCTTCCCGATCCTGGTGATCATCGCGGTGTTCATGTTCTTCATGCGCCAGATGCAGGGTGGTGCCGGCGGCAAGGGTGGACCGATGAGCTTTGGCAAGAGCAAGGCACGCCTGCTCTCCGAAGATCAGGTGAAGACCACGCTGGCTGACGTTGCTGGTTGCGACGAAGCCAAGGAAGAAGTTGGTGAGCTGGTTGAGTTCCTGCGTGATCCGGGCAAGTTCCAGCGCCTCGGCGGTCGTATTCCTCGCGGCGTATTGATGGTCGGCCCTCCGGGTACCGGTAAAACCTTGCTGGCCAAGGCGATTGCCGGCGAAGCGAAAGTGCCGTTCTTCACCATCTCCGGTTCCGACTTCGTTGAAATGTTTGTGGGTGTTGGTGCAAGCCGCGTTCGCGACATGTTCGAGCAGGCCAAGAAGCACGCGCCTTGCATCATCTTCATCGACGAGATCGACGCCGTCGGTCGCCACCGTGGCGCCGGCATGGGCGGCGGTCACGACGAGCGTGAGCAGACTCTCAACCAGTTGCTGGTAGAGATGGACGGCTTCGAAATGAATGACGGCATCATCGTGATTGCAGCGACCAACCGTCCCGACGTGCTCGACCCTGCGCTGCTGCGTCCGGGCCGTTTCGACCGTCAGGTCGTTGTAGGTTTGCCGGACATCCGTGGTCGCGAGCAGATCCTCAAGGTTCACATGCGTAAAGTGCCAATGGGTGATGATGTGGCTCCGGCCGTTATCGCGCGCGGTACCCCGGGCTTCTCCGGCGCGGATCTGGCCAACCTGGTCAACGAAGCGTCGCTGTTCGCTGCACGCAGCGGCAAGCGCATCGTCGAAATGAAAGAGTTCGAACTGGCCAAAGACAAGATCATGATGGGCGCCGAACGCAAATCCATGGTCATGTCCGAGAAAGAGAAACAGAACACCGCTTATCACGAAGCGGGTCATGCGATCGTTGGGCGCGTTGTGCCTGAGCATGATCCTGTCTACAAGGTTTCGATCATTCCACGTGGTCGTGCGCTGGGTGTGACCATGTTCCTGCCGGAAGAGGATCGCTACAGCCTGTCCAAGCGTGCGCTGATCAGCCAGATCTGCTCGCTGTACGGTGGGCGTATCGCCGAAGAAATGACTCTTGGTTTCGACGGTGTGACCACCGGCGCGTCCAATGACATCATGCGTGCCAGTCAGATTGCGCGGAACATGGTGACCAAGTGGGGGCTGTCGGAAAAACTCGGTCCGCTGATGTACGCCGAAGAAGAGGGAGAGGTGTTCCTCGGTCGCGGTGGTGGCGGTCAGAATGCCAGCTTCTCCGGTGAGACAGCCAAACTTATCGACTCTGAAGTGCGCAGCATCATTGATCAGTGCTACGGCACGGCCAAGCAGATCCTCACGGACAACCGTGACAAACTGGATGCCATGGCTGATGCGCTGATGAAGTATGAAACTATTGATGCCGAGCAGATCGACGACATCATGGCGGGTCGTACGCCACGTGAACCGCGTGACTGGACAGGTGGCACGGGTACGCCTCCGCCTCCGGTGATTCAGGATGAGCGTCCGGAAACACCGATCGGCGGTCCGGCTGCTGACGTTTAAGGTTTGAAATGACTTCTGTACAGTCCCTGACCCGGTTGCCTTGCGGCAACCGGGTTCTTGATTTGGCCCAGACGCATGTCATGGGCATTCTCAATGTCACTCCCGATTCCTTCTCCGATGGCGGCCGGTACAATCAACTCGACGTGGCCTTGCGTCACGCCGAGGCCATGGTGGCTGCTGGTGCGACGCTGATCGATGTTGGCGGCGAATCGACCCGGCCTGGTGCTCGAGCGGTTTCGCCGTTGGAAGAGTTGGAGCGCGTAGCTCCGATCGTGGAGTTGATCAATCGCGAGCTGGATGTGGTCATCTCGGTCGATACTTCGACGCCAGCGGTGATGCGTGAAACGGCGCGCCTGGGCGCCGGGTTGATCAATGATGTGCGTTCGCTGCGCCGTGATGGCGCGCTGGATGCAGCAGCGGCGACCGGATTGCCGGTCTGTCTGATGCATATGCTCGGCGAGCCGGGTGACATGCAAGACAATCCGCACTATCAGGACGTCACTCGGGAGGTGGGAGAGTTTCTGGCAGAGCGCATGGCTCAATGTGCGGCGGTGGGCATTCCTGCAGAGCGGATCATTCTTGATCCCGGTTTCGGTTTCGCGAAAACCCTGCAGCACAATCTAAGCTTGTTCAAGCATATGGAAGCCCTGCATGCGCTGGGGCGTCCGCTATTGGTTGGTGTCTCGCGCAAAAGCATGATTGGCCAGGCGCTGAATCGCCCCGTGGGCGAGCGTCTGCATGGCGGTCTGGCCCTCGCGGCACTGGCGTCGGTGAAAGGTGCGCGTATCCTGCGCGTCCATGATGTGGCGGAAACGGTAGACGTGGTGCGCATGCTAGCGGCCGTGGAATCAGCCGAATAAGAATGATGGAGCACTTATGAGCAAGAAATACTTTGGTACTGACGGTATTCGTGGCCGTGTCGGTGAATATCCGATCACTCCGGACTTCATGCTCAAGCTCGGCTGGGCGGCCGGTATGGCCTTTCGCAAGATGGGCGCGTGCAAGGTGCTGGTTGGCAAGGACACGCGAATCTCCGGCTACATGTTCGAATCGGCGCTTGAGGCAGGTCTGACATCGGCGGGCGCCGATGTGATGCTGCTCGGTCCGATGCCGACGCCCGCCATTGCCTATCTGTCGCGCACGTTTCAAGCCGAAGCCGGGATCGTGATCAGTGCTTCACATAACCCGCATGACGATAACGGTATCAAGTTCTTTTCGGGTAAAGGCACCAAACTGCCTGACGAGCTGGAGCTGATGATCGAAGAATTGCTCGATACCCCGATGACCGTGGTTGAGTCGAGCAAAATTGGCAAGGTGTCGCGTATCAACGACGCCTCGGGTCGCTACATCGAATTCTGTAAAAGCAGTGTGCCTACCGGTACCAGCTTTTCCGGTTTGAAAATTGTGATCGACTGCGCACACGGAGCGACCTACAAAGTTGCTCCTAGTGTCTTTCGTGAGTTGGGCGCTGAAGTGGTCGTGCTGTCGGCTCAGCCCAATGGTCTGAACATCAATGACAATTGCGGTTCGACCCATATGGGGCCGCTGCAGGCCGCTGTTCTCGCCGAGCACGCTGATCTGGGGATCGCCTTTGATGGTGACGGTGACCGGGTGTTGATGGTCGATCACACGGGCGCCATTGTCGATGGCGACGAGCTGCTGTTCATCATTGCGCGTGATCTGCACGAGCGTGGCAAGTTGCAGGGTGGCGTAGTCGGTACCCTGATGAGCAATCTGGGGCTTGAACTCGCACTGGCAGATCTTTCGATACCGTTCATTCGAGCCAATGTCGGTGACCGTTACGTGATCGCCGAGTTGCTGGAACGTAACTGGCTGGTTGGTGGTGAGAACTCGGGACATGTCGTTTGTTTCAATCACACCACTACAGGTGATGCAATCATTGCTGCGCTGCAGGTGCTGATGGCACTGAAAACCCGCAATGAAGGTCTTGCGCAAACGCGTCAGGCTTTGCGCAAGTGCCCTCAGGTACTGATCAATGTGCGCTTCGGTGGTGGCGAAAGTCCGCTTGAGCACCCGGCTGTCAAGGAAGCCAGTGCGCGTGTAACCGAGGCAATGGCGGGTCGTGGTCGCGTGCTTCTGCGCAAGTCCGGCACAGAGCCATTGGTGCGTGTGATGGTCGAAGGCGAGGATGAAACTCAGGTTCGCAGCTACGCCGAAGAGCTGGCAAAACTGGTAACTGAAGTTTCTGCCTGATTCGGCTTGCCAGCCATGATTGTGTTGGGTAACATCTGCGCCCACTTTGACCGACGAGGTACAGCATGCGTCGCCCTATGGTAGCTGGTAACTGGAAGATGCACGGTACCCGCGCCAGCGTCGCTGAGCTGATCAACGGCCTTCGTCATCTGGCCTTGCCAAGCGGTGTTGATGTCGCGGTATTCCCGCCTTGCTTGCATATCAATCAAGTGATTGATGGCTTGAAAGGTAAATCGATTTCGGTCGGTGCGCAGAATTCTGCGGTGGAATCCATGCAAGGTGCGTTGACTGGCGAGATTGCTCCTAGTCAGTTGGTGGATGCAGGTTGTTCCCTGGTGCTTGTCGGGCACTCCGAGCGCCGCCAGATAATGGGCGAGCGAGACGGGATGCTGAATCGCAAGTTCGCAGCGGCACAGGCATGTGGCTTGATTCCGGTGTTGTGTGTAGGGGAGACCCTCGAACAGCGCGAAGCCGGAAAAACTCTTGAGGTTGTCGGGCGTCAGTTGGGCAGCATCATCGAGGAGCTGGGTGTTGGTGCCTTTGCCAAGGCAGTCATTGCTTACGAGCCTGTCTGGGCCATTGGTACCGGGCTGACTGCAACGCCGCAACAGGCTCAGGATGTGCATAAGGCCATTCGAGAGCAATTGGCGGCAGAGAATTCTGAAGTCGCGCGAGGTGTGCGGCTTCTATACGGCGGCAGCGTGAAGGCGGCCAATGCGGTCGAACTGTTCGGCATGCCGGATATCGATGGGGGGCTCATTGGTGGAGCTTCCCTGAATGCAGATGAGTTCGGTGCGATTTGTCGCGCCGCGGGAAACTGAAAAAATGCTGGAAACAGTCGTAGTCGTTTTTCATCTGCTGGGTGCATTGGGCGTAGTTGCTCTGGTTTTGCTGCAGCAGGGTAAAGGTGCGGACGCTGGCGCGTCTTTCGGAGCAGGTGCTTCAAATACTGTGTTCGGAAGCCAAGGTTCCTCTACCTTTCTTAGTAAGTTTACTGCTATACTTGCCGCCGGTTTCTTCATAACCAGCTTGGGGTTAGGTTACTTTGCTAAAGAGAAGGCTCATCAGCTGACTCAAGCAGGTTTACCAGATCCAGCAGTGTTGGAAGTACCTAAGCAACAACAACCGGCTTCTGATGATGTCCCGGTGCTTCAAGAGCAAAAGTCGGCTACTCCAGCGACTGACGTACCTCCAGCTCAAGAGCAGAAGTAAGAAGAGTTTCAAACGTAGTTTTGCCGAGGTGGTGGAATTGGTAGACACGCAACCTTGAGGTGGTTGTGCCCATAGGGTGTAGGGGTTCGAGTCCCCTTCTCGGTACCAATTAGTCAGGAGAGCCCGCTGTTGCGGGCTTTCTTGCAGGTGGAAGGTTACATTGACCCTATAAGGGATCGGTCGTATACTTCCGCCCCAGCTTTGTCGCGGGATGGAGCAGTCTGGTAGCTCGTCGGGCTCATAACCCGAAGGTCGTCGGTTCAAATCCGGCTCCCGCAACCAGTTTAAGGAGCCCCTTTTCAGGGGCTTTTTGTTAGCTGGACACTTTCTACGCCGATGTTCGACGGCGTTTCAAGGATGGGCGTTTCGCCCATTTTTTTATTTTGCAGCGCATGCATTTACATGCACGAGGGGGTTCAGGTGTCGAGCAAGCTAGAAGAGTTGCAGGCCTTGTTGGCCCCGGTGGTCGTGGCCCTAGGCTATGAATGCTGGGGTATCGAGTTTTCGGCTCAAGGTCGTCACTCGATGTTGCGCGTTTATATCGATAAAGAGGGTGGCGTGCTGGTGGACGATTGCGCCATTGTCAGCCGTCAGATCAGCGGTGTCCTGGATGTTGAAGATCCGATCTCCGTTGAATACACCCTCGAAGTTTCCTCGCCTGGCATGGAACGCCCACTGTTCACTCTTGAGCAGTTTGCAAAATTTGCCGGTGAACAAGTGAAGATCAAGCTGCGCTCGCCTTTTGAGGGTCGACGCAACTTTCAGGGCCTTCTGCGCGGTGTAGAAGAACAGGACGTCGTGGTGCAGGTAGAAGACCATGAGTTCCTGTTGCCGATCGATATGATCGACAAGGCCAACATTATTCCCAGTTTTGACTGAGACGCGGATCCCGCGGATCCAATGGCTTGCGAAAGGCGAGGCGTACGATGAGCAAAGAAGTACTGCTGGTTGTTGAGTCGGTATCCAATGAAAAGGGTGTACCGGCAAGCGTGATTTTTGAAGCGCTGGAGCTGGCTCTGGCCACTGCTACCAAAAAGCGTTTTGAAGACGAAGTTGACCTGCGTGTGGAAATTAACCGCCACACCGGTTCCTACGAGACTTTCCGTCGCTGGACAGTCGTCGAAGAGAATGATCTCGACGATCCTGCGATCGAAACCTGGCCAAGCAAGGTTGCCGAAACGCATCCGGGCGCCAAGGTCGGCGACGTCGTCGAAGAAAAGATCGAATCCATCGAGTTCGGGCGCATTGCAGCACAGACCGCCAAACAGGTCATCGTGCAGAAAGTGCGTGAAGCCGAGCGCGCTCAAGTGGTCGACGCCTATCGCGAGCGCCTGGGAGAAATCATCTCCGGCACCGTGAAGAAAGTCACCCGCGACAACGTGATCGTCGATCTGGGCAACAACGCCGAAGCGTTGCTGGCCCGTGAAGACATCATTTCTCGCGAAACCTTCCGTGTCGGTGTGCGTCTGCGTGCACTGCTCAAGGAAATCCGCACCGAGAACCGCGGCCCGCAGTTGATCCTGTCGCGTACCGCGCCGGAAATGCTGATCGAGTTGTTCCGCATCGAAGTGCCGGAAATCGCCGAAGGCCTGATTGAAGTCATGGCGGCGTCCCGTGATCCGGGTTCGCGTGCCAAGATCGCTGTCCGTTCCAAGGACAAACGCATCGACCCGCAGGGCGCGTGCATCGGTATGCGCGGTTCGCGCGTCCAGGCCGTGTCGGGCGAGTTGGGTGGCGAGCGTGTCGATATCGTCCTGTGGGACGATAACCCGGCGCAGTTCGTGATCAATGCCATGTCGCCGGCAGAAGTGGCGGCCATTATCGTTGACGAGGATGCCCATGCAATGGACATCGCCGTTGGCGCAGACAACCTGGCTCAGGCCATCGGTCGAGGTGGTCAGAACGTGCGTCTGGCGAGCCAGTTGACTGGCTGGACCCTGAACGTGATGACCGAATCGGACATCCAGGCTAAGCAGCAAGCAGAAACCGGCGACATCCTGCGCAACTTCATCGACGAGCTGGAAGTCGACGAAGAGCTGGCTCAGGTGCTGGTAGATGAAGGCTTCACCAGCCTGGAAGAGATTGCCTACGTACCGTTGGAAGAAATGCTCAACATCGACGGCTTTGACGAAGACATCGTCAACGAGCTTCGCGCTCGTGCCAAGGATCGTTTGTTGACCAAAGCCATCGCTACTGAGGAAAAGCTGGCAGACGCCCATCCGGCCGAAGACCTGCTCTCGCTTGAGGGTATGGACAAGGATTTGGCGATGGAACTGGCGGTGCGCGGCGTAATTACCCGCGAAGACCTGGCCGAGCAGTCTATTGACGACCTGCTCGACATCGACGGCATTGACGATGATCGTGCCGGCAAGTTGATCATGGCCGCCCGAGCCCACTGGTTCGAGTAATTAGGCGCGGCCTGAGGAGAGAAGTGCATGACGCAAGTCACGGTGAAACAACTGGCCGATGAGGTCAAAACACCGGTAGAGCGCCTGTTGCAGCAGATGCGTGAGGCAGGTCTGCCGCACACCGCCGCCGAAGAACATGTGACTGACAGTGAGAAGCAATCCCTGCTGACTCACTTGAAAAGCAGCCACAAGGCGAAAGTGGAAGAACCACGCAAAATCACGCTGCAGCGTAAAACCACCAGCACCCTGCGTGTGGCTGGTAGCAAGAGCATCAGCGTAGAAGTTCGCAAGAAGAAGGTTTTCGTACAGCGTAGCCCGGAAGAAATCGAAGCCGAGCGCCAGCGTGAACTGGAAGAGCGTCGCGCAGTAGAAAATGCTGCCCGTCAGAAGGCTGAAGAAGAAGCCAAGCAGCGCGCTGAAGAAGAAGCGCGTCGCCAGCCTGCTGCTGCGCCGAGCGCTCCTGCCGAAGCTGTTGCAGCACCTGCGCCAGTCGCTGAACCTGTGCGCGAAGCCGCACCGGTTGTCGCTGCTGCGCCAGCTGCCGACACGCGCAAGCGTGACGAACAGCGCCGTCCGGACAAACCACGTGCCGACGATAACAGTCGTCGTGGCGGCGGCGATGGCGAGCGCAAAAACGCTCCGCATCGCGCATCGGTCAAAGAAAAAGCGCCGGCTCCACGAGTGGCGCCACGCACTACCGACGAAGAAAGCGATGGCTTCCGTCGTGGTGGTCGCGGCAAGGCCAAGCTGAAGAAGCGCAACGCTCACGGTTTCCAGAACCCTACCGGTCCTGTCGTGCGTGAAGTGAAGATCGGCGAGACCATCACTGTTGGCGATCTTGCCCAGCAGATGTCGGTCAAGGCTGCTGAAATCATCAAGTTCATGTTCAAACTGGGCACTCCAGCGACCATCAACCAGGTACTCGATCAGGAAACTGCTCAACTGGTAGCTGAAGAACTGGGCCACAAAGTGACCCTGGTCAGCGACACCGCCCTGGAAGATTCCCTGGCCGAGTCCCTGAAGTTTGAAGGCGAGGCAGTTTCCCGTGCGCCAGTCGTGACCGTAATGGGCCACGTTGACCACGGTAAGACTTCCCTGCTCGACTACATCCGTCGTGCCAAGGTAGCTGCAGGCGAAGCCGGCGGCATTACCCAGCACATCGGTGCATACCACGTTGAAACCGACCGTGGCATGGTGACGTTCCTCGACACCCCTGGTCACGCTGCGTTTACCGCAATGCGTGCCCGTGGTGCCAAGGCGACCGACATCGTGATCCTGGTCGTTGCGGCGGACGACGGCGTGATGCCGCAAACCATCGAGGCTGTTCAGCATGCTCAGGCGGCTGGCGTTCCCCTGGTGGTTGCGGTGAACAAGATCGACAAGCCAGGTGCCGACCTCGATCGCATCCGCAGCGAACTGTCGGTTCACGGCGTGACTTCCGAAGACTGGGGCGGCGACACGCCATTTGTACCGGTTTCGGCGAAAATGGGTACCGGCGTTGACGAACTGCTCGAAGCCGTTCTGCTGCAGGCCGAAGTGCTCGAACTGACCGCCACCCCATCGGCTCCTGGCCGTGGTGTTGTCGTCGAATCGCGTCTGGACAAGGGTCGTGGCCCGGTAGCCACTGTTCTGGTTCAGGACGGTACGCTGCGTCAAGGCGACATGGTGCTGGTCGGCTCGAACTATGGCCGCGTGCGCGCCATGCTCGACGAGAACGGCAAGCCAATCAAGGAAGCCGGTCCGGCCATTCCGGTCGAGATCCTGGGTCTTGACGGTACGCCGGACGCTGGCGACGAGATGAGCGTGGTTGCCGACGAGAAGAAAGCCCGTGAAGTGGCTCTGTTCCGTCAAGGCAAGTTCCGCGAAGTCAAACTGGCTCGCGCTCACGCCGGCAAGCTGGAAAACATCTTCGAAAACATGGGCCAGGAAGAGAAGAAGACGCTCAACATCGTCCTCAAATCCGACGTCCGTGGTTCGCTGGAAGCTTTGCAGGGCGCTCTGAACGGCCTGGGCAACGACGAAGTGCAAGTGCGCGTAGTCGGTGGCGGTGTCGGTGGTATCACCGAATCCGACGCCAACCTGGCACTGGCTTCCAACGCTGTACTGTTCGGCTTCAACGTGCGTGCCGATGCTGGCGCACGCAAGATCGTCGAGCAGGAAGGTCTGGACATGCGTTACTACAACGTGATCTACGACATCATCGAAGACGTCAAGAAAGCCCTGACCGGCATGCTCGGCAGCGATGTTCGCGAGAACATCCTGGGTGTGGCCGAAGTGCGTGACGTGTTCCGTTCGCCGAAGTTTGGCGCGATCGCCGGTTGCATGGTGATCGAAGGTGTTGTGCACCGTAACCGTCCGATCCGTGTACTGCGTGAAGACATCGTTATCTTCGAAGGCGAGCTGGAATCCCTGCGCCGCTTCAAGGATGACGCTTCCGAAGTACGTGCCGGCATGGAATGCGGTATCGGCGTGAAGAGCTACAACGACGTCAAAGTCGGTGACAAGATCGAAGTCTTCGAGAAGGTTCAGGTTGCTCGCAGCCTCTGACTCGCGCACTTCAAGGGCCACGCCGAGCCGCCGCATGCAGATGCGCGCCACGGCGTCAGGACTCTAAACGCAACGCCCGGTCTGGCTTTTGTCAGGCCGGGCGTTTGCCGCTTTCAGACCTTGCGGGTTTCACCGTAGGGCAGTAACAGGTAACAAAATCATGGCAAAAGAATACAGCCGTACCCAACGTATCGGCGATCAGATGCAGCGTGAGCTGGCCCAGCTGATCCGTCGTGAAGTCAAAGACCCGCGCGTCGGCCTGGTCACCATTACTGCTGTGGAAGTCAGCCGTGACGTCGGTCACGCGAAGATCTTCATCACCGTGATGGGGCAGGACAACGCCGAAGACATCGCGCAAAGCATCAAGGTGCTCAACGCTGCCGCAGGTTTCCTGCGCATGCAACTGGCTCGTGAAATGAAGCTGCGCAGCGTGCCGCAATTGCACTTCCACTACGACGAAAGCGTCGTGCGTGGCGCGCATCTGTCGGCCCTGATCGAGCGCGCCGTGGCTGAGGACAATCAGCACGTGGCTGCTGCACCTGAAGACACCAAGGAGTAATTCGGTGGCTCAGGTCAAACGTATCCGTCGTAACGTCAGCGGTATCATCCTGCTCGACAAGCCGCTGGGGTTCACCTCCAACGCCGCGTTGCAGAAGGTTCGCTGGTTGCTCAACGCCGAGAAGGCCGGTCACACCGGCAGCCTCGACCCGTTGGCCACCGGTGTATTGCCGCTGTGCTTTGGCGAAGCAACCAAGTTCTCGCAATACCTGCTCGATTCCGACAAGGGTTACGAAACCCTCGCGCAACTGGGCAAGACCACCACCACGGCGGACGCTGAGGGTGAGGTTTTGCAGGAGCGCCCGGTGACCGTTGGTCGCGCCGATGTCGAAGCGGTTCTGCCGAAATTTCGCGGGCAAATCAGTCAGATACCGCCGATGTACTCGGCACTCAAGCGTGATGGTCAGCCGCTGTACAAGCTGGCCCGTGCAGGCGAAGTAGTGGAGCGCGAACCGCGTTCTGTTACTATTGCGCGCTTGGAATTGCTGGCCTTCGAAGGCGATACTGCGCGTCTTGCGGTGGATTGCAGCAAGGGCACCTATATTCGCACTTTGGTGGAGGATATCGGTGAGCAACTCGGTTGTGGTGCGTACGTCGCAGAACTGCGTCGTACCCAGGCCGGGCCTTTCACCCTGGCGCAGACCGTGACCCTCGAAGAGCTGGAAGCGGTACATGCCGAAGGCGGCAACGAAGCGGTCGACCGTTTCCTGATGCCATCGGACAGCGGCCTGCAGGATTGGCCGCTGCTGCACTTCTCCGAAGCGAGTGCGTTCTACTGGCTCAACGGCCAGCCAGTACGTGCCCCGGATGCGCCGAAGTTCGGCATGGTACGGGTACAGGATCACAACGGTCGCTTCATCGGTATCGGTGAAGTGAGCGAAGACGGGCGCATCGCGCCGCGTCGACTGATTCGGTCAGAATGACCGGAAACCGGTCTGTGTAACAGCAGGCCGGCGAGTGTGGCTGTCAACAGGCACGGTCACTACTCATTTATAGATACAGGGATTTGTCCCTGGCCTGTTGAAACTGTTTTTGAAACAGTTTCCTGATAAAAGGATTGCCTCATGGCTCTCGACGTTCAAGAAAAAGCTCAAATCGTTGCCGACTACCAGCAAGCTGTTGGTGATACTGGTTCGCCAGAAGTGCAAGTTGCACTGCTGACCGCCAACATCAACAAACTGCAAGGTCACTTCAAGGCCAACGGTAAAGACCACCACTCCCGTCGTGGTCTGATCCGCATGGTAAACCAGCGTCGCAAGCTGCTGGACTACCTGAAAGGCAAGGATCTGAGCCGTTACAGCGCTCTGATCGGCCGCCTGGGTCTGCGTCGCTAATCAGCGATTGCGCTATGAGGTTGGTTGTCTGTCAGGCATCAGCGGTTTTCCGCTGGTGGCTGGCAGGCTCCCAGCCTCAAGTTTTATCTGCACTACCGTTTTACCCGGACAGTCAGCGGGCCGATTCCCGACATTGCCCAAGAATTTCGCAAGAAACCAGTTCCCCCAAGAGCCACAAAGAAGGTAGGACACCGTGAACCCGGTAATCAAAAAATTCCAGTTCGGTCAGTCGACCGTTACCCTCGAGACCGGCCGTATCGCCCGTCAGGCCTCCGGCGCAGTATTGGTCACCGTTGACGACGACGTCAGCGTATTGGTGACCGTAGTCGGTGCCAAGCAAGCCGATCCAGGCAAGGGTTTCTTCCCTCTGTCCGTTCACTACCAGGAAAAAACTTACGCTGCCGGTAAGATCCCTGGCGGTTTCTTCAAGCGTGAAGGCCGTCCTTCCGAGAAAGAAACCCTGACTTCCCGACTGATCGACCGTCCGATCCGTCCGCTGTTCCCAGAAGGTTTCATGAACGAAGTGCAGGTTGTCTGCACCGTCGTTTCCACTAGCAAGAAGACCGATCCGGACATCGCTGCGATGATCGGTACCTCGGCTGCCCTGGCCATCTCCGGTATTCCGTTCGACGGCCCGATCGGCGCCGCTCGCGTCGCTTTCCACGAAAGCACCGGCTACCTGCTGAACCCGACCTACGAGCAGCAAGCTGCTTCGAGCCTGGACATGGTCGTTGCCGGCACCTCCGACGCCGTACTGATGGTTGAATCGGAAGCCAAAGAGCTGACCGAAGACCAGATGCTGGGCGCGGTACTGTTTGCTCACGACGAGTTCCAGGTGGTGATCAACGCCGTCAAGGAACTGGCCGCTGAAGCTGCCAAGCCAACCTGGACCTGGGCGCCTGCTCCAGAAGCCACCGAACTGCTGGGCGCGATCCGTGCCGAGTTCGGCGAAGCGATCTCCCAGGCTTACACCATCACCGTCAAGGCTGACCGCTACGCACGTCTGGGCGAGCTGAAAGACCAGGTCGTTGCCAAGCTGTCCGGCGAAGAAGGCCAGCCTTCTGCTGCTGACGTCAAAGCCGCTTTCGGCGAAATCGAATACCGCACCGTTCGCGAAAACATCGTTAACGGCAAGCCACGTATCGACGGCCGCGACACCCGCACCGTACGTCCGCTGAACATCGAAGTCGGCGTTCTGCCTAAGACTCACGGTTCGGCGCTGTTCACCCGTGGCGAAACCCAGGCTCTGGTAGTCGCGACGCTGGGTACTGCCCGTGACGCACAGCTGCTGGACACCCTGGAAGGCGAGAAAAAAGACCCGTTCATGCTGCACTACAACTTCCCTCCGTTCTCGGTGGGCGAGTGTGGTCGCATGGGTGGCGCTGGTCGTCGTGAAATCGGTCACGGCCGTCTGGCCCGTCGTTCGGTTTCGGCCATGCTGCCAGCCGCTGACGTTTTCCCGTACACCATCCGTGTGGTTTCGGAAATCACCGAATCCAACGGTTCGAGCTCGATGGCTTCCGTTTGCGGCGCTTCCCTGGCCCTGATGGACGCTGGTGTGCCAATGAAGGCGCCGGTTGCCGGTATCGCCATGGGTCTGGTCAAAGAAGGCGAGAAATTCGCCGTCCTGACCGACATCCTGGGTGACGAAGACCACCTGGGCGACATGGACTTCAAAGTAGCCGGTACCGCCAAAGGCGTTACTGCGCTGCAGATGGATATCAAGATCAAGGGCATCACCGAAGAGATCATGGAAATCGCTCTGGGCCAGGCCCTGGAAGCGCGCCTGAACATCCTCGGCCAGATGAACCAGATCATCGGTCAGTCGCGTACCGAGCTGTCGGCCAACGCGCCGACCATGATCGCGATGAAGATCGATACCGACAAGATCCGTGACGTTATCGGTAAAGGTGGCGCGACCATCCGTGCGATCTGCGAAGAAACCAAGGCCTCGATCGACATCGAAGACGACGGTTCGATCAAGATCTTCGGCGAAACCAAGGATGCCGCAGAAGCTGCTCGCCAGCGCGTTCTGAGCATCACTGCAGAAGCTGAAATCGGCAAGATCTACGTCGGCAAGGTTGAGCGCATTGTCGACTTCGGCGCATTCGTCAACATCCTGCCGGGCAAGGACGGTCTGGTGCACATCTCGATGCTGAGCGACGCTCGCGTAGAGAAAGTCACCGACATCCTGAAAGAAGGCCAGGAAGTGGAAGTGCTGGTACTGGACGTGGACAACCGCGGCCGTATCAAGCTGTCCATCAAAGACGTGGCAGCGGCCAAGGCTTCGGGCGTTTAATCAGCCCCCAGCTTTAGCGCAATGAAAATGCCCCGCCGTGAAAACGGCGGGGCATTTTTTTGTCTGCCATAAACGCATTTGTGGCGAGGGCGCTTGCTCCCGCTCGGCTGGGCAGCAGTCGTAAAAATCAGCCTCAGAAAGCATGGGGTCGCTGCGCAACCCAGCGGGAGCAAGCTCCCTCGCCACAAGTGATAATCAGCAGAAACATGCTCAAATTTGCCGCAGCCCGAGACCGGTGCTAGGTTTAGCCCACCGCCCGTGTAGCTCAGCCGGTAGAGCAGCGCACTCGTAACGCGAAGGTCGCAGGTTCGATTCCTGTCTCGGGCACCACTTCCCTTATTTCACTTTGCGGCTCAGATCCTCGACGGTTCGTTTGAGTTGTTCCATGGCGCGATCCTGATCGTTGATTTTCTGCTTCAGGCTGGAAATCTCGCTGCTGGCGGAATTCGAGCTCGAGCCGCTGTTGCGCTTGAGGTCTTCGACCTGGCGTCCGAGGGTGTCCAGTTGCCGGTCCTGATCCTTGACCTTGCTCTTCAGGTCATCGATTTCCTTGCTGCTGGAATTCGAACTCGAACCGCTGCTGCGTTTGAGTTCTTCAATCTGACGTGACTGATCGCGGACGGTATCGCGGATCTTTTGCAGTTCATCAATGCTGATATCGCTTTTGATGACAACATCCTTGCCGTAGTCATTGTGAATCAGCGAAACCTTGTCGCCATAGGATGAGCTGCTGTTGCTCAATTCAAGCGCCATGGCGCTGGCCGGCAACAGCATGGCGGCGAGCAAGGCACTGGCAGACACAACGGAACAAATCTTCGAAAAGCTGCGCATCACTGGTTTTCCTTGTGAACAGCAAGAGTGAGTGCTGAAGTGGCACATCGCTATGACTCAAAATCCGTATTTATGTTCCGCAGGTCAACTTTTTGTGCAAGAGATGTAAAGAGCCGTGTAATTCGTCATGCAAACGTCCTATATTCGGTGCCTGCATGAGCATCGCTTAGCAGTTTTCAGATGATCCCGAATGGTTCCGAAGGCCGGACAATCCGCGTCAGAGAGATCCTTGATGATCCAGATCCATCCTCCATTCTTACGATCAGCGAGAACGCCATGACCGAATTAACTCAAGAGCAACGTCACGAACAAGCGCTGGAGAAATACAAGCTCGACGCGCCCCAACTGCTGGAAGAGATCAAGGACCTGAGTCCTGATGAGCAGAAGGACCAGATCCAGTGGGCGTTCGAGGACGAAGCCGAGGCCCAGGGCTTGCAGCCGTGGGAGTTGACGCTCAAGTACACCAGCACCCCTGAAGAGTTTGAGGCCAAGCGTCTGGAACTGCACAAGGAGGCGGCCGAAGTGTTGGGCGTCGATTGGGAAGAGTACTGCGAGATGAACAATCTGGTGGTCTGAAACAAAAACGCCAGCCTTAACCGGGCTGGCGTTTTTTATGGCGTGAGGGCCTCAGAGGCTCAGACGCATCGACAGGTCCACTGCCTTCACATCCTTGGTCATCGCACCGATCGAGATGTAATCCACCCCGGTCTCGGCAATCGGCAGCAGCGTGCTTTCGTTGATGCCGCCACTGGCTTCCAGTTTGGCCTTGCCGCCGTTCAGGCGCACGGCTTCGCGCATGTCATCCAGGCTCAGCTCGTCGAGCATGATGATGTCGGCGCCGGCTGTCAGCGCTTCTTTCAGCTCTTCCAGACTTTCCACTTCGACTTCCACCGGTTTGCCCGGCGCGATCTTGTGCGCGGCGGCGATGGCCTGCGCAATGCCGCCGCTGGCGGCGATGTGGTTTTCCTTGATCAGGAACGCGTCGTAGAGGCCGATGCGGTGGTTGTGGCAGCCGCCGCAGGTCACTGCGTATTTCTGCGCCAGACGCAGGCCCGGCAGTGTCTTGCGGGTATCCAGCAGCTTGACCTGGGTCTGGGCCACGAAGTCCGCCAGGTACTGCGCACGCGTCGCCACGCCGGACAGCAGTTGCAGGAAGTTCAGCGCGCTGCGCTCGCCCGTCAGCAACGAACGCGCCGGGCCTTCCAGATGAAACAGCGGCTGATTGGGTTTGACCCGTTCGCCATCCCGCACCTGCCAATGCACCGCGACGCGCGGATCGAGCTGGCGAAACACCGTGTCGACCCACGCCGTGCCGCAGATGACGGCCTCATCGCGAGTAATAATGGTGGCTTTGGCCAGACGTTCGGCCGGGATCAGTTGCGCGGTGATGTCGCCGCTGCCGACGTCTTCGAGCAACGCGCGGCGCACGTTGGCTTCGATTTCGGCGGTCAGATCGGCGAGACGTAGATTCGGCATAACGGGCTCCACAAACTAAGTGCGCCGATTATAGGGGCATGGCGAGAGCCAACCCAAGGCGAGAACGCGCGTGGCAGACTGCAACTGGTCGATTTTCTGTGAGCAAAGCAGCGCTTCTCATGGTCACTGGAAGGTGTTGCAGGCATAGGGGAAACCCTGACGGCTATAGCGCCCGCGACAAGTTTTGCAAGATAATCCGCCTTGCATTTGACGTCATGGCTTTGACGCTGATGTGAGAGCAAGCCCGCTCCCACAGGGAATTGCGCGGTAACTGCCCAGTGGAATCACCGTTTCAGGAGGCTTGGATGCACAACGACGGGAATGTAGTGCCTTTGCACAAGGCCGCTACCGATCAGGCGAATCACTCGCCGCTCGCCCGCCTGCCTGTGATTCTGCTTCAGGTCCGCGACAAGGCGGCCCAGCAACTGCGCCACGGTTTGCAGGAGTTGTTCGATAACGCCGACGACACCCTGTTTGAAATGGCCGACCGGGCGCGCAACGATGTCGAACAGAACATCTTTTTCGAAGCCATGCGCGACCTGCGCCTCAAACGCAAAAACATCGAGCGCGGGTTTCTCGAACAATTTTTCGAAGCCTTCGTCGCCCTCATCCGGTACGACCCCGTTCAGCACACGTTGCCCGATTCGTTGATGTTCGAAGAGTCGGCACCGCGCACCGACGACATGGAGCGCAATGTAGCGGTCGAGACCATGGTCGGTCGGGTGCTCAAGCGTGACGGCTTTGCCCTCAATCAACTGACCGCGCGGCTCAACGTGTTGCTGGGCAAGAATTTCGACAACCAGCACAACCCGCTCGGGCCGACGATGCTCTGCGAGTTTTTTCTGCAAGCCGGGCGCAACCTGGGGGTGGAGATCAAGGTCAAGCTGATCTTGCTCAAACTGTTCGAACGCTACGTACTGGCCGACACCGAGCCGTTGTACGCCGAAGCCAATCAATTGCTGGTCGCCACTGGCGTGCTGCCCGAGTTGAAACCAGCACCTGCGCGTCGCGCGATCGAGCGTGCGGCAGCGAGCATCAGCAGCGAAGAAAGCGACGAGCCGGCTCCCGCCGACGAAGGTGTACAGGAAGTTTTCGCCGCGTTGCAGGAGTTGCTCCTGCACGTGCGCGGCAGCGTCGCGCCGACCCTGGAGCCGAGCGTCGCGACGCAGCCGATCAGTACCCGCGATCTGTTGCGCCTGCTCTCGCATCTGCAGCAATACGTCCCGGCGCTGGCGGCGCAGGATGACTTCGACCTGCGCAACCAGCTCGAACAATTGCTGACGCGGGTCAGCGTCAGGAGCGGCAAATCGCGCATCGTCGACGGTGCGGATGAAGACGTGATCAATCTGATTGCGATGGTCTTCGACTGCATCCTCGAAGACCCTAACCTGCCGGATTCGCTCAAGGCGTTGATCGCCCGTTTGCAGATTCCGATGCTCAAAGTGGCGGTGCTCGACAAAAGCTTCTTCAGCCGTGGCAGCCACCCGGCGCGACGCCTGCTCAATGAAATCGCCGATGCCGCCATGGGCTGGGGCGATTGCAGCGGCGAGGCGCGTGACAGTCTGTATCTGCGCATTGAACAAGTGGTGCAGCGCCTGCTCACCGAGTTCGTTGACGACCCGGCGATCTTCTCCGAATTGCTCGCAGACTTCCTCGCCTTCACCAGCGATGAGCGGCGGCGCAGCGAATTGCTTGAGCAGCGTTTGCGCGACGCCGAAGAAGGGCGAGCGAAAACCGAGTTGGCCCGGCAGCGGGTCGAGCAGGTGTTGAATCTGGCGCTGCTGGGGAAAGTCCTGCCGCCTTCGGTGGTAATGTTCGTGCGTGATGCGTGGAGCAAAGTGTTGCTGCTGACGTGCCTCAAGCATGGCGACCAGTCGGCTGAATGGCAGGCCGATGTACAGACCATGGAACAATTGATCTGGAGCGTGCAGCGTCATGACGAGGCGGACGCCGGTCTGCGATTGCTGGCGCTGGTGCCCGGTTTGCTCAAATCATTGCGTGATGGCCTGAGCAGTTCGGCGTTCGATCCGTTCGCCACCAGCGAATTTTTCAGCGAGCTGGAAGCGTTGCATGTGCGGGTGCTTGAGCCCTCATCCGAGCCGCCGCCGGCCGATGCGCCGGCGCTGGTTGAAGTGTCGCAGCACATTACCCTGCGCAGCGCTGATGAGGGCGCGATCGGCCTGAATGCCAGTGGCCTGGCGCATGACGACCCCGGCCTGCGTCAGGTGGAGCAACTGCGTCTGGGCAGTTGGGTCGCCTTTCAGGAAGACGACGAGCACAGCCTGCGCTGCAAGCTCGCGGCGGTCATCGAAGCCACCGGCAAATACGTGTTTGTCGATCGTACCGGGATGAAAGTGCTGGAGCGCAGCCGCATCGACCTGGCCCTTGAATTCCGCCGGGGCGCGGTGCGGGCGCTGGATGACACCTTGCTGTTTGATCGGGCGCTGGAGTCGGTGCTCGGCAATCTGCGGCGCCTCAATCGCGGCAAGTGATCGCGCGCCGGGGGCCGATCACGGCATACTGGGCGCCAACACAGTCGGCGTTGAAGGAATCGGTATGCAGTTGGATCCCGCTAGCGGGTGGTGTCACGGGGTGCAGGTCTGCCCATCGCCCAACTTCAATGAACGCCCTGCGGGCGAAATCTCCCTGTTGGTGATCCACAACATCAGCCTGCCGCCGGCGCAGTTCGCCACCGGCAAGGTGCAGGAATTTTTCCAGAATCGTCTGGATGTCACCGAGCATCCCTATTTTGCAGGGATTGCCGACTTGCGCGTCTCGGCGCATTTTCTGATCGAACGTGACGGCCGCGTCACCCAGTTTGTCTCCTGTCTGGAGCGGGCGTGGCATGCGGGCGTGTCGATGTTCGAAGGCCGGGAAACCTGTAACGATTTTTCCGTGGGCATCGAGCTCGAAGGCACCGATGATCTGCCCTTTACCGATGCGCAGTATCAGGCGCTGATCACGCTGACGCGTCAGCTGCAAACCGCATTTCCGGCCATCACCGGCGCCCGTATCTGCGGGCACAGCGACATCGCACCCGGGCGCAAGACCGATCCTGGCCCGGCATTCGACTGGGCGCGTTACCGCGCAGCCCTGGCACAAGAGGAAGGACAATGAGTTTTCTGGTGTTACTGCTGGCGGTCTGGATCGAGAAGTTCTCGGCCTTGCGCCATCGGGTTCAACGCGATGGCGGATGGATCCGCGAGCTGCACAAACTCGAAAGCAGCCCACGATTATCGAATCGACCGTGGCTGGTGCTGACCATTCTGGTGTTGCTGCCGGTGGCGCTGCTCGGCTTGTTGCTGCTGGTACTGGAACCCGTCGCGTACGGCTTGTTGGCCTTGCCGGTGCATTTGGTGGTGGTGATTTACGCCTTGGGCCGCGGTGATCTGCTCGGAGGGCTCGGGCCGTTCCGTGACGCCTGGCGGCGTGAAGACCTGCAAGCGGCCGCGCATGTGGCCAAGCGTGATCTGGATATCTGTGCCGACAGCGGTGAGCAATTGCTGGAACAGGTCCAGAGTCACTTGCTGTGGCAGGCCTATCAGAGCTTCTTCGCGGTGATTTTCTGGTACTTCGTGCTCGGTCCGGTCGCGGCGCTGGCTTATCGCTTACTGGCATTGGCGGAAGAAAACAGCCAGAACCCGGCGCTCGCCGAACGTGCCGGCCAGTTACGTCACGCCTTTGACTGGTTGCCGGTGCGCCTGCTGGCTGCCAGCCTTGCACTGGTCGGCAACTTCGTCGCGGTCAGCCGGGTGATGTTGCACGAGCTGTTGAACTGGAACATCAGCGCCGCGCATCTGATCAACAAGGTCGGCCTGGCAGCAGGCGAGATCCCGCCGCCGGTGGTCGGCCCTGAAGGTATCAATACCCTCGATTGCCTGTGGGAACTGCTGCTGCGCGCGGCGGTGCTGTGGTATGCCGGGTTTGCCTTGTGGACGGTGCTGATTCACTAAGAAATCCAAGTAAACACTTTGTGGCGAGGGAGCAAGCTCCCTCGCCACAGTGGTCTTTGTCTCGCCCTGAAGTCGTTAACCTTAAGTTACAAAACCTCCCGCCGATTTGAGCTATACAGAGACAGCGCCCGATAGTGGCTATCTGCTTTCGCCCCGCGCCTGCCAATAAAAACAAGAAAAACCAAGGGAGACTTCCAGTGAAGAGCTTGCTCTATCCCGCCGTCTCGCTGATGAACCGTCTGAGCTTCGGCATGAAGTTCAGCCTGATCAGCGTGCTGTTCCTGGTGCCGATGCTGGTGACCAATTTCTACCTGGTGCGCGATTCCTACCGCGAATTCCAGGGCACCCGGGTCGAATTGCAGAGCCTCGATCTGCTGGGCAGCAGCCTGAGCCTGCGCCGGGATCTGGAAACGCTGAATAATCTGGTGCAGATCAACGTTGTCCTCGGGCAGTCCGGCAAGGCCGACAACCTCGAGGCGCAGATCAGCAGCCTGGAGCAAGCCGTGCTGGCGCGCTTGCAAGGTCTGCAGGCGATGACCGACGATCCCGTACAGATCAAACTGTTCGACGGCAAACGCGATGAGATGATCAGCGCGTTCAAGGCCCAACAGGTGGAAAGCTCCCTGCAAAGCAAAAGCGCAATGATCGGCAAGCTGCTCGGCAACGCGCAGATTTTCAGCCAGATCATCGCCAGTCAGGCCGGTTTGAGCCGTGACAACCAGAGCGACATCCGCCAGCTCAGCGAGCTGCTCACCACTATCACTCCGGCTGTGACGCAGACTCTCGGCGAAGGTCGGGCCATCGGTTCGTATTCGTTGGGGCAGGGTTTTCTCAACAGTTCGTCGAGCAGCCGTTTCGACGAGTTGCTGGCGCAGATCGAAAAGCTCCAGGCTGAATACGCGCTGAAACTGGCAGACGCCCTCGACTCCAGCCAGGCTGCGCGCGCCAGCCTCAGTGTGCCGTCCGACAGCAGCAAGACCTCGCTCAAACAGGCCAGTGAACTGTTTGAAGCAAAAGTCGTGGTGGCTGAGACCCTCGATACTCCGTGGCAGACGTTTTACGACCAAGTCACCGGGCTGATGGCGCAGACCTACCAGCTCAATGACGCGACCTTGAAATTTCTCGATACCCAACTGCAACAGCGCCTGGCGCAAAACCGCACGCACATGGTGTTGCAGGCGGTGGCGTTGTCGGTGGTGTTCGTGCTGATTTTCTATCTCTACGCGGGTTTCTACGCCTCGACCCGCACCACGCTCAAGCGTTTGGGCGCGATGATGGACAAGGTCGCGGCCGGTGACATGACGGTCAATTTCAAGGCCAGCAGCCGCGATGAACTCGGCGAGCTGGGTGAGGTGTTCAACGGCACCGTAAGGAAGATCCACGACCTGATCGAACGGGTCGGCCATACGGTGGCCGAGGTCGAGCGCCAGGCCGGGCAGGTAGAAAATGTCTCCGCGCAAAGCAATCAGGCGGTGGCCGGGCAGCGCACGCAGATCGAGCAAGTGGCGACCGCGATGAATCAGATGTCGGCGACCTCGCTGGAAGTTGCACGCAGCGCGGCGGCAGCGGTGAGCAGTGCGCACAGCGTCAACGATGAAACCGTCAGCGGCCGCACACTGGTGGAGTCGCAGCAGGGCAGCATTGCCGCGCTGGCCAGCGAGATCGACCAATCGGTGCTGGTGATCAATCAGTTGGCCAGCGACAGCCAGTCGATCAGCCGCGTGCTGGAAGTGATCAAGAGCATTGCCGAGCAGACCAATCTGCTGGCGCTTAACGCGGCCATCGAAGCGGCCCGTGCCGGCGAGCAGGGCCGTGGCTTCGCCGTGGTGGCAGATGAAGTGCGTACGTTGGCCAAGCGCACTCAGCAATCGACCGAAGAAATCGAACAGATGATCGCCAAACTGCATGGCGGCGTCGGCGCGGCGGTGAAAGCCATGGGCGTCAGCCATCAGATGGCCAACGGCACGGTCGGGCAGTCGGAAAAGGTCCAGCAGGCATTGGAAAACATCCTGGGGGCGGTAGGCATGATCGTCGATCAGAACCAGCAGATCGCCGCTGCCGTGGAGCAGCAGACCGCCGTCGCGCATGACATCGACCAGAACATCGTCGAGATCAACCGCGCCGGTGAACGCACGGCCCAAGGTGCGCATCAGACCGAGGACGCCAGCCGGGCATTGTCGGCGCAGGTGGTGGAACTCAAACAGCTGATCAGTGCGTTCCGCGTCTGAATCATGCCGCGCCCCCTTGGCAGAAAACCTGTAGGGAGGGGATTCATCCCCGATGGGACGCGCAGCGTCCCGCCCCAAGCCTGTAAGTGATCAGGGACCGCTGCGCAGTCCATCGGGTATGAATCCCCTCACTACATGCTCATTCCAACAGGGGGAGCAGGGCAGATGTCAGAACATTTTGTAATGCATTGATACTTACGCGTGTAAGCCAATTCCTGTTTTCTTTCGACGGCTGGCTTTTCGTCATTAATGAGCCAGTATCCGAGTTCCGCTGATTGCGTCGAGGAGGCCGCTCATGTCCGTTGCAACCCTGGGAATCCAGGGCCGTTGTGCTCATTGCCAGACCCTACAGGTACTCAAACCCTGGCAACTCAACGCCATCGCAATCAACGAACCGTTCACCTGCGCACACTGCGAGAAAGCACTGGAGCTGCGCTGCCCTAAACAGATCAAACGCTTCAAGTCCCTCGATTCGCTGGGATTGCTGCGCTTCAGCGCGTCGGTAACCGTGTGCACTGCGCTGCTGGTGGCGTTGGTCATGGAATGGATCGGGCTGCTCAGCGTGACTGAACAGTTGAATGCGTCACTGATCGTGCTTTTCGCGTACTTCGCGCTGCTGCGTTTTTTTCACCACCGTCAGCACATGACCCTGATCCTCGACGCAGCCAGAGCGCATGCGAACCGACTGTAGGAGCTGCCGAGTGAAACGAGGCTGCGATCTTTTGATCTTGTTTTGAGGGCGAGGAGCAAAAGATCGCAGCGTGCCGCAGCTCCTACAGAAGGCGTGTTACCAACCGAATACTTCGCAGCTGTTGGCAGTGCTGGCAGCGGCCAGTTGTTCCGGGCTGATGTTCATCAACTCGGCGAGCGCCGCACAGATCGCCGGCAAGTGTGCCGGTGTATTGCGTACGCCGGGAAACATCGCCGGGGCCATGTCTGGCGAATCGGTCTCGAGCACGATCGAATCCAGTGGCAGATCCGCCAGCACGCGATGCATGCGCAACGCCTGCGGCCAGGTTGGCGCGCCGCCCAGACCCAGTTTGAACCCGAGTTTGATGTATTCGCGTGCCTCTTCGCGGCTGCCGGCGAAGGCGTGGATGATCCCGGCGCGTTTGAGCTTGAAGCGCTTGAGCGTGGCGATTACGGCTGCGTGGCTGCGGCGGACGTGGATCAGCGCCGGCAAATCGAAGTCTGCCGCCAGTTGCAGTTGCGCGTCGAACAGCGCTTGCTGGCGTTCGCGGTCGAGGGTTTCGATGAAATAATCCAGACCGATCTCGCCCACCGCACACAGTTGCCGATGGCCGCGCAGCCGCGTCAGCCAGTCACCGAGTGCGCGCAGGTCTTCGGGTCGATGCTGATCGAGGTACACCGGATGCAGACCGAACGCTGCATACAAGTCGGCATCGCTCTGCACCAGATCCCACAGCCGTTGCCAATTGCCCTGATAAACCCCCAGCACCACCATCCGCCGCACGCCGAGAGCGCGGCTTTCGGCGAGCAACGCCGCGCGATCGGCGTCGAAGTCGGGGAAGTCGAGGTGGGTGTGGCTGTCGATCAGCTCCACGGCTCAGTCCCGGTGAATACGCTGCTTGAAGGTCCGCGCGATAGCCTGCACGCCAGGCTTGTATTCGGCTTGCTCAACCGCAGCCAATGCCAGCTCCAGCGCCTTGTCGGCGATCAACTGATGTTGCTGGGCCATGGCGTTGACCGGCAATGGCAGGA
Organism: Pseudomonas sp. W15Feb9B; assembly: GCF_000828175.1. Taxonomy (NCBI): domain Bacteria; kingdom Pseudomonadati; phylum Pseudomonadota; class Gammaproteobacteria; order Pseudomonadales; family Pseudomonadaceae; genus Pseudomonas; species Pseudomonas sp. W15Feb9B. The sequence continues at coordinate 112,597 of NZ_JTKF01000011.1, forward strand.
AGTCGAGCAACTGCGTGTCACCGAAGGTGCCTAGGCGCAGCGGACGGGATTTGAGCGGGAAGTCATGCAGCGCATCGAACACGCCCTGCAGCAGCACGTAGGAGGTGGTCACCAGTGCATCCGGCAAATGCCCCAGACGTTGCAGGAGTTCTTCCATCAGTTGCTTGCCGCATTCGCGGCTGAAGGACTCGGCGTGCTCGATCAGCACTTCGCCTTTGAAGTCGAGCAGTGCCTGCTTGAAGCCGGCCGCACGTTCCTGACTGATGCTCAGCTCCGGACGTGCGCCGAGCAGCACGATCTGTTTTGGCTGCGGGGCGAGCAGGCTCTGAGTCAGGTGCAGGCTGGCTTCGCGGTCGTCACTGATCACCGAGCAGAAGTGCTCGGGTTCCATGACCCGGTCGATGGCGATGATCGGCAGACCCTTGGCCTGCAACTGGCGATAGCTGTCGTCACCGGCCGGCAGGCAACTGGCGACAATCAGCGCATCGCAGCGGCGCGCCTTGAACAGTTGCAGCAACTGGCGCTCGCTGTCCGGCGCGTCGTCGGAGCTGGCGATCAGCAACTGATAACCCCGCGCGCGCGCGCCTTGCTCGAGCAGTTTGGCGATCCGCGCATAACTGGGGTTTTCCAGATCCGGCAGAATAAAGCCCAACGTGCGCGTGTGCCGACTGCGCAACCCGGCCGCTTGTGGATTGGGGGTGAAGCCGTGCTGTTCGACGACCGCACGCACCCGCTCGACCGTGGCGTTGCTGATGCGTTGCTGTTCGGCCTTGCCGTTGATGACGTAGCTGGCGGTGGTCACGGACACTCCGGCCAACCGCGCGATATCACTGAGTTTCAACCCGGTATTTCCTTGTTTTTTCGAGCTTGCCGCGACATTTTCGCCAATCCTACCCGATTCAGGCAGACGACTATTGTCGCAGCGCATCCGACAAGTTGGACTTCAAGGATGAGACATTATCGAGTAACGTGCCGATCAATCTAGATTAAACGTTTCAGCAAGCGTATTTTCTACGTTTTAGACGCCTTTGGCCGGTTCTGCCGTGAAACCGCCAAAACGGCCGCTGAAAAGCAGGCTGACCAGCGCCTAAGCTGTGACCATTCAAAACAATATCCTGGCGCATCCATGTGCCAAAAAGGAGATCGCATGCTCGAGCTCACTATAGAGCAGATATCCATGGGCCAATCGGCTGTGGATAAACCCGCCGCCCTGCAATTGCTCGCCAATCATCTGGTGGCCGATGGCCTGGTCGCCGATGGCTACCTCGCCGGCTTGCAGGCCCGGGAAGCCCAGGGCTCGACCTTTCTCGGCCAGGGTATTGCCATCCCCCACGGTACGCCCGAGACCCGCGATCAGGTGTTCGCCACTGGCGTGCGGCTGATGCAGTTTCCCGAGGGCGTGGATTGGGGTGATGGCCAGATCGTGTATCTGGCGATCGGTATCGCTGCCAAATCCGACGAACACCTGCGCCTGCTGCAACTGCTGACCCGCGCCCTCGGCGAGACCGATCTGGGCCAGGCCCTGCGTCGCGCCAGCTCCCCGCAAGCGTTGCTGAAACTGCTGCAAGGTGCGCCGCAGGAACTGGCGCTGGATGCGCAGATGATCGGCCTCGGGGTGTCGGCTGACGATTTCGAAGAACTGGTCTGGCGTGGCGCGCGTCTGCTGCGGCAGGCCGATTGTGTGAGCAACGGATTTGCCGGCGTGCTGCAACAAGTCGAAGCGCTGCCGCTGGGCGATGGCCTGTGGTGGCTGCACAGCGAGCAGACCGTGAAGCGCCCGGGCCTGGCCTTCGTCACCCCGGACAAGCCGATGCGTTACCTCGGCCAGCCACTGAGCGGTCTGTTCTGCCTGGCCAGTTTGGGTGAGGCGCATCAGGCGCTGCTCGAACGTCTGTGCGCGTTGTTGATTGAAGGTCGCGGCCATGAGCTGGGCCGTGCCACCAGCAGCCGCAAAGTCCTCGAAGTGCTCGGTGGCGAACTGCCCGCCGACTGGCCGAGCGCGCGTATTGCCCTGGCCAATGCCCACGGTCTGCATGCACGTCCGGCGAAGATCCTTGCGCAACTGGCGAAGAGTTTTGACGGCGAAATCCGTGTGCGCATCGTCGACAGCGCGGACAGCGCCGTGTCGGTGAAAAGCCTGAGCAAACTGCTGAGCCTCGGTGCGCGGCGTGGTCAGGTGCTGGAGTTGATCGCCGAGCCGAGCATCGCCGCCGATGCCTTGCCTGCATTGCTGGCCGCTATCGAAGAAGGCCTCGGTGAAGAAGTCGAACCGCTGCCGGCCGTGAGCCAGCAACGCGAAGTCATCACCGATATTGCCGAGGTGCTGATCGCCCCGGCGTCCGGCGCGCAGTTGCAGGCGATCCCTGCTGCACCGGGCATCGCCATTGGCCCAGCGCACATTCAGGTGCAACAGGCTATCGATTACCCGTTGCGCGGCGAGTCCGCCGCCATCGAGCGCGAGCGCCTCAAGCAAGCGTTGAGCGATGTGCGCAGTGACATCCAGGGCCTGATCGAACGCAGCAAGGCCAAGGCGATTCGCGAAATTTTCATCACCCACCAGGAAATGCTCGACGACCCGGAACTGACCGACGAAGTCGACACTCGCCTCAAGCAAGGCGAAAGCGCCGAAGCGGCGTGGATGGCGGTGATCGAAGCGGCAGCCAGACAACAGGAATCGCTGCAGGACGCGTTGCTCGCCGAGCGGGCGGCGGATCTGCGTGATATCGGTCGCCGGGTGCTGGCGCAACTCTGCGGCGTACAGACGCCGAACGAGCCGGAGCAACCGTACATTCTGGTGATGGACGAGGTCGGCCCGTCGGACGTCGCACGGCTGGATCCGGCGCGGGTAGCGGGGATTCTCACCGCGCGCGGCGGCGCCACGGCGCACAGTGCAATCGTCGCCCGTGCATTGGGGATTCCAGCGCTGGTCGGTGCGGGCGCAGCGGTGTTACTGCTGGAACCGGGCACGCCGCTGCTGCTGGACGGCCAGCGCGGTCGCCTGCACGTCGACGCCGATGCTGCGACCCTGCAACGTGCCGCCGAAGAACGCGACACCCGTGAGCAGCGCCTCAAGGCTGCCGCCGAACAACGGCATCAACCGGCGCACACCAGCGACGGTCACGCCGTGGAAGTGTTCGCCAACATCGGTGAAAGCGCCGGCGTTACCGCTGCGGTCGAGCAGGGCGCCGAAGGTATTGGCCTGCTGCGCACCGAGCTGATTTTCATGGCCCACCCGCAGGCACCGGACGAAGCCACTCAGGAAGCCGAATACCGCCGCGTTCTCGATGGCCTCGCCGGTCGGCCGCTGGTGGTGCGCACCCTTGATGTCGGTGGCGACAAACCGCTGCCGTATTGGCCGATCGCCAAGGAAGAAAACCCGTTCCTCGGCGTGCGTGGCATTCGCCTGACGCTGCAGCGTCCGCAGGTCATGGAAGCGCAGTTGCGCGCCTTGCTGCGTTCGGCGGACAACCGGCCGTTGCGGATCATGTTCCCGATGGTCGGCAGCGTTGAAGAATGGCGTCAGGCCCGCGACATGACCGAACGCCTGCGCCTGGAAATCCCGGTCGCGGACTTGCAACTGGGGATCATGATCGAGGTGCCGTCCGCCGCGTTGCTGGCGCCGGTGCTGGCCAAGGAAGTCGACTTCTTCAGCGTCGGTACCAACGACCTGACGCAATACACCCTGGCCATTGACCGTGGTCATCCGACGCTATCGGCCCAGGCTGACGGCCTGCACCCGGCGGTGCTGCATCTGATCGACATCACCGTGCGCGCCGCGCATGCCCATGGCAAATGGGTCGGTGTGTGCGGCGAACTGGCGGCGGATCCGCTGGCGGTGCCGGTGCTGGTCGGCCTCGGTGTCGATGAGCTGAGCGTGTCCGGGCGCAGCATCGCCGAGGTCAAGGCGCGCATCCGCGAACTCAGCCTGAACCAGGCGCAAACCCTTGCTCAACACGCCCTCACCGTGGGCAGCGCGAACGAAGTGCGTGCATTAGTGGAGGCCCTGTAATGGCCAAGATTCTCACCCTGACCCTCAACCCGGCGCTGGACCTCACGGTTGAGCTGTCACGCCTGGAGGCCGGTCAGGTCAACCGCAGCGACGAGATGCACACCCATGCCGCCGGCAAGGGCGTGAACGTCGCCCAGGTACTCGCAGACCTCGGGCATCAACTGACGGTCAGCGGCTTTCTCGGCGAAGACAATCTGCAAGCCTTCGAAACCCTGTTCGCCAAGCGCGGCTTTATCGACGCGTTCATTCGCGTGCCGGGGGAGACGCGCAGCAACATCAAGGTCGCCGAGCACGACGGTCGCATCACTGACATCAACGGCCCGGGGCCGGTGGTCGACGCGGCGGCGCAGCAGGCGTTGCTTGAGCGTCTGCTGCGGATCGCTCCGGGGCATGATGCGGTGGTGGTCGCCGGCAGTCTGCCGCGTGGCGTCAGCGCGCAGTGGTTGCGCGAGTTGATCGAACGCCTGAACGGCCTCGGCCTGAAAGTCGCCCTCGACAGCAGCGGCGAAGCCTTGCGCGCGGCCATTGAAGCGCGCCCGTGGCTGATCAAACCGAACACCGAAGAACTCGCCGATGCGCTCGATTGCGATGTGGTTTCGCACGCCGCCGAAGCCCAGGCAGCGGCGTGCCTGCATGCCAAAGGCATCGAGCACGTGGTGATCTCCCACGGTGCCGACGGTGTGAACTGGTTCAGTGTCGGCTCGGCACTGCATGCCACGCCGCCGAAGGTTACGGTTGCCAGCACGGTAGGGGCCGGCGATTCGCTGCTGGCCGGCATGCTCCACGGTCTGCTCAGTGCCGACACGCCCGAGCAGACTCTGCGCACCGCCACGGCGATTGCCGCGATGGCGGTGACGCAGATCGGTTTCGGCATCAACGATGCGGCGCAACTGGCGCGGCTCGAACAGGGCGTGCGCGTGCGTCCCCTGACAGAACAATAAGAGGGTTTGTCATGAAATTAGCCATTGTCACGGCCTGCCCGAACGGCATGGTCACCAGTGTGCTGTGCGCCCGTCTGCTCGACGCGGCAGCTCAGCGTCAGGGCTGGAGCACCAGCGTTGAAGTGGTCGATGCGGCGCATCCGGAACGTGAACTGTCGGCCGCCACCATTGAGGCGGCGGAGTGGGTGCTGCTGGTCTCCACCGGTGACATCGACATGACGCGTTTTGTCGGCAAGCGCGTGTTCCGCATCGCCCCGGCGCAAGCGCTGCAGGATGTCGAAGCGGTGCTGCGCCGTGGTGCGCAAGAGGCCGAAGTTTACCTCGCCAGCGAAGCCGTCCCGGTTGCCGCTGCGCCACGTGCGCCACGCATCGTCGCCATCACTGCGTGCCCGACGGGGGTTGCCCACACCTTCATGGCGGCCGAGGCGTTGCAGCAGACGGCCAAGCGTCTGGGCTATGAACTGCACGTCGAAACCCAAGGCTCGGTCGGCGCGAAAACCCCGCTCAGCGCAACGGCGATTGCCGAGGCTGACGTGGTGTTGCTGGCGGCCGACATCGAAGTCGCCACCGAGCGTTTCGCCGGCAAGAAAATCTACCGCTGCGGCACCGGCATTGCCCTCAAGCAATCCGAAGCCACACTGAAAAAAGCCCTAGCCGAAGCTCAGGTGGAGAACGCTGCGAGCGACGGCAAGGCGCCGGCCAAGCAAGAGAAAACCGGCGTTTACAAACACCTGCTGACCGGTGTTTCGTTCATGCTGCCGATGGTGGTGGCCGGTGGGTTGATGATCGCGCTGTCTTTCGTCTTCGGCATCACCGCGTTCAAGGAAGAAGGCACGCTGGCGGCGGCACTGATGCAGATCGGCGGCGAGACCGCTTTCAAATTGATGGTGCCGCTGCTCGCCGGTTACATCGCCTACTCGATCGCCGACCGTCCGGGCCTGGCGCCGGGGATGATTGGTGGTTTGCTTGCCAGCACCTTGGGCGCCGGTTTCATCGGCGGGATCGTCGCCGGTTTCATCGCCGGTTATGCGGCCAAGTTGATCAGTCGTTATGTGGCGTTGCCGCAGAGCCTCGAAGCGCTGAAACCGATTCTGATCATCCCGTTGTTCGCCAGCCTGTTCACCGGTCTGGTGATGATCTACGTGGTGGGTAAACCGGTCGCCGGGATGCTCGCGGCGCTGACGCATTTTCTCGACAGCATGGGCACCACCAACGCGATTCTGCTCGGCGTGTTGCTCGGCGGCATGATGTGCGTCGACCTCGGCGGACCGATCAACAAAGCCGCGTATGCGTTCTCGGTGGGGCTGCTGGCTTCGCAGAGTTATGCGCCGATGGCCGCGACCATGGCCGCCGGCATGGTGCCGCCCATCGGGCTGGGCATCGCCACCTTCATCGCTCGCCGCAAGTTCGCCCAGACCGAGCGCGAGGCCGGTAAAGCGGCGCTGGTGCTGGGGCTGTGTTTCATCTCCGAAGGGGCGATTCCGTTTGCCGCCAAAGACCCGCTGCGGGTGATTCCGGCGAGCATCGCCGGCGGTGCGTTGACCGGCGCGTTGTCGATGTACTTCGGCTGCAAACTGATGGCGCCGCATGGTGGCTTGTTTGTGCTGGCGATCCCCAATGCGATCAATCATGCGTTGTTGTATCTGCTGGCGATTGTTGCGGGAAGTTTGTTGACGGCTGTTGTCTATGCGACGGTCAAGCGTCCGGAAGCCGTTGAGTTGGCGCTGGAACCCGCGAAGGCTTAACTGGCTCTACAAAACTCTGTGGGAGCGAGCTTGCTCGCGAAAGCGGTGTGTCAGCGAATAAGATTTCGACTGATAGGACGCATTCGCGAGCAAGCTCGCTCCCACATGGGTTGTGTGGTGTGTCTGGTGTCATTTCCGGGTCATGTGAGCGTGCTTAAGTTTTCCTTTTTTCAGGGAGAACACGCATGAGCGATTTCAACGTTGGTCGCCGACGGGTCATGCAGGTTGTCGGTGCCGGGCTGCTGATGCCGGGGCTGGCGCCGGCAGTGATGGCGTCGGTCAAGGATCGGCCGCAACTCACCGACGGCGTGCAGTCCGGCGACCTGCAAGGCGACCGCGCGATGATCTGGAGCCGCAGCGACCGTCCGGCGCGGATGGTGGTCGAGTGGGACACCCGCAGCCAGTTTCGCCACCCGCGCCGTGTCGTCTCGCCACTGGCTGATGCGCGCACCGATTTCACCGCCCGGGTTGAGCTGACCGGGCTGCCCGCCGATCAGGCGATTTTCTATCGGGTGTATTTCAAGGACGCACAATCCGGCGTCGCCAGCGAGCCGTGGCTCGGCCATTTGCGCAGCGCACCGAAGGCGCGACGCAACATCCGTTTCGTCTGGAGCGGTGACACGGTCGGCCAGGGCTTTGGCATCAACCCGGATATCGGTGGCATGCGCATCTACGAATCCATGCGCCTGCGCCTGCCGGACTTCTTTATCCACAGCGGCGACACCATCTACGCCGACGGCCCGGTGCCGGCGCAAGTGACCACCGAAGGCGGGCGGATCTGGCGCAACCTCACCACCGAAGCCAAGAGCAAAGTGGCGCAGACCCTCGACGACTATCGCGGCAATTACCGCTACAACCTGATGGATGAAAACATCCGCCGCTTCAACGCTGAAGTACCGCAGATCTGGCAGTGGGACGACCACGAAGTGGTCAACAACTGGTCGCCGGGCAAGCAGCTCGACGAGCGTTATCAAGAGAAAGATATCCACACCCTGGTCGGCCGTGCGCGCAAGGCCTGGCTGGAATATTCGCCGATGCGTTTGCAGGCGGCCGATGGCGGTGGGCGGATTTATCGCAAGCTCAGCTACGGGCCGATGCTCGACGTGTTCGTGCTCGACATGCGCAGCTATCGCGGCGCCAACGACGACAACCTTGGCGCGGCCAAACCGTTCCTCGGGCGCGAACAACTGGACTGGCTCAAGCGTGGCTTGAAGCACTCCAAGGCGCAGTGGAAGGTGATCGCCGCCGACATGCCGATCGGCCTCGGCGTGCCCGACGGCGAGGTCAGCCCGGGCGTCGCACGCTGGGAAGCGGTGGCCAACGGTGATCCCGGCCCGGCGCAAGGGCGTGAACTGGAAGTCGCCGAACTGCTCGGTTTTCTGCGGGCGCAGCACGTGCGCAATTTCGTGTTTCTGACCGCGGACGTGCATTACTGCGCGGCGCATCATTACCACCCGGATCGCGCGGCGTTTCAGGATTTCGAACCGTTCTGGGAATTTGTCGCCGGGCCGCTGAATGCCGGTAGTTTCGGGCCTAATCCGCTGGACAAGACCTTCGGGCCGGAAGTGGTGTTCCAGAAGGCCCCACCCACGCAGAACGCTTCGCCGTTTGCCGGGTTTCAGTTTTTTGGCGAGGTGAATATCGAAGGGCAGAGCGGGGAGATGAGTGTGGTGTTGCGGGATTTGAATGGGGTGGCGGTGTTTGAGCAGAAGTTGCAGCCAGTTTGAAGATCAAAAGCAACCCTCACCCCGGCCCTCCCAAAATGTCGGACCGCTTGGAGGGTGAGGGTGTTTTTCGATTCGCGGCAATTCTTGTGATTTGCTCCAGTACATCATCCATCTGCTGCATTACTTCGAGATTACTGAATCGCACAACTTCAATGCCCTGACGTTCCAGGAAAAGCGTCCGACGTTGATCGTGGATCAAGCCCGCTATTTCATAGTGTTGACCCCCATCCAGCTCGATCGCCAGTTTCAGCTCTACGGAGTAAAAATCCAGGACATAGGGCGGACATGGAAACTGCCTGCGGAATTTCAGATTCGCGACTTGGCGTGAACGAAGTTTTTGCCAGAGTAATTGTTCGCAATCGGTTTGGCTGCTGCGTAACTGGCGGGCAAACTGAGCGAGAGTGAGGCGATTTTGCATGCTTCACGATCCTTGTGAAGTGGCTGGAAATCTCACTGTAGACGAGGACCTTCACCCCAGCCCTCTCCCGGAGGGAGAGGGAGCCTACGGAGTTGTATCGAGTTGTACATCGACCTGAAAGACCGAGTCGATTACGGATTCGGTACATCACCTTCAGGTCGGCGTATTTATCCGGCATCCCCCAATCAGTCCCCTCTCCCTCCGGGAGAGGGTTAGGGTGAGGGGCTCTTTGGCTGAGTCAGTACACGTCGCGGCGGTAGCGGCCCTGTTCGATAAGGCGTTCGACTTCGACGCTGCCGAGGATGTCGTTGAGTGCCTGATCGACGCCAGCGGCCATGCCCTGAAGGCTGCCGCAGATGTAGATCACCGCACCGTCGGCCAGCCACTTTTTCAGCTCTTCAGCGGATTCGCGCAGGCGATCCTGGACGTAAATCTTCTGCGCCTGATCCCGTGAAAACGCCAGATCGAGTCGCGCCAGATCGCCATTGATCAACCACTCTTCCAGCTCCGCGCGGCAGAGGAAATCATGCTCGCGATTGCGCTCGCCGAACAGCAGCCAGTGACGCTGCTGACCGTCGGCGATGCGTGCCTTGAGCAGGCTGCGCAGCCCGGCGAGGCCGGTGCCGTTGCCCAGCAGAATCATCGGCACCGGTTGGTTCGGCAAGTGGAAACCGCTGTTGCGCCGCACGCGCAGGCTGATGCTGCCGCCCACGAGCGCATGCTCGGTCAGCCAGCCGGAACCGATGCCCAGGCTGCCATCGCTGTGTTGCTCCTGGCGCACGATCAACTCCAGCACACCGTCAGCGGCAATCGAGGCGATCGAGTATTCGCGCATGGCCAGCGGCACCATTGCGTCCACCAGCGCTTGCGCATGCAGGCCGACCAGATGCGCGCGATGCTCGGGCAGTTGGCGCGAGGCGAGGGCGACTTCCAGCGGCTCTTCCAGGCCGTTGATCGTCACGCGGGTTTCGCCGCGAATGCCGAGGCCGTCGAGGAAATGTTCGACCGCCCATGCGCAATTGCGTGGCAGCACCTCTACCAGATCCCCGGCCAGCCAGCTGCTGGTACTCGGCGCCTTCAGGCCCAACAGGTAAACCGGCGCGCCGCTGCTGTCGGGATTCATCAGTTCGCGGCTGACCAGCGTCCAGTTGTCGTAGCTCGGCGCTTGCCAGGTGTCGACCGGCGCTTGCCCGGTGATCAGGCCGAGCTGCGTCTGCCAGTGACGCAGGGCGTACGGGTCGCCGCTGTCGACTTCGACCGGAGCGAACAGGGTCTTGCCGCCGTGATCGCCGAGCCACTGATGCAGGCGTCGGGCGAAGCCGCAGAAGTGTGGGTACTGGCGATCGCCGAGGCCCAGCACCGCATAGTTCAAGCCGTCGAAGCTGGCAGCGGTGCGCAGCACTTTGCGTTCGAAACCGCGTGCGCTGTCCGGTGCTTCGCCGTCGCCGAACGTGCTGACCACGAACAACGCATTGCTCGATTCACGCAGATCCTCGGCGCTGACGTCCGCCAGCGGCTGCACCTTCACCGGCAACCCGGCGGCCTGTAATTGCCCGGCGGTCTGCCATGCCAGTTGTTCGGCAAAACCACTCTGAGTGGCGAAACCCACCAGCCATGCCGGTGCATCGCCGGCCGGAGCCTGAAGACCTTTGCGCGCGTCCTGAATCTGTTTTTTCTTGCGCCGGCGGTCCAGATACAGCAGCCATCCGGTGATGAAAAACAGCGGCATGCACACCGCCGCGAGGGTGACGATGATCCTTCCGGCCAGACCGAAATAACTGCCGACGTGCAGTGCGTAAATGCTGGTCAACAGCTGTGCCTTGAAGCTCTTGTCGGCGTAGCGGTCGACACGTTTGACGATGCCGGTGGCCGGGTCGAGGGTGATCTGGTTCAGCGCGCGATCATGCGGCGAGCTGTCGAGCAGGTAGAACACGGTCGCCGGTTGCCCCGCCACTGGCGGCATGCGGATGTTGTAGGCGGACAGGCCCGGGCCGGCAGCGCTGTAGATGCTGCTCCACATCGCCGCGTAGTCGGCCGTCGGTGCCGGGCCTTCCGGCGCCGGGCCACGACCGCCGCGCATGCGCTCGTTTTGCGGCGCATCGGAAAGCAGTCTGGTCAGACCTTTGTTGTACCACTCGTACGACCAGGACAACCCGGTCAACGCCAGCAGCAGATACACCAGCAGACACCAGGTGCCGGCCACCGAGTGCAGATCCCAGTTGAAGCTGCGGCCCTTTTTCTGCCAGTCGAGGGTCAGCCACACGCGCCAGCTGTTCCACTGGCGCGGCCAGCGCAGGTACAGCCCGGAGAGGCAGAAGAACAGCAGGATCAGGGTGCAGGCGCCGGTGATGTTGCGCCCGGTATCGCCCATGGCGAGGAAGCGGTGCAGTTGCAGCATCAGACCGAAAAAGTCCTGGCCCACCGCGTCGCCCATGAACTCGCCGGTGTACGGATCGAAGTAGCGCATCTCGCCGCGACGTTCGCCTTTGGGCGGGGTGAAGTAGACGCGCGCGGCGTTGCCGCTGTCGGTTTCGACCCAGAGCATGCCGACTTTCTTGCCGGAGCTTGCTTCGATGTGTTCCACCAGCTCGACCGGGGGCAGGACGCCAGCGACCTGTTTTTCCACCTGCAACACCGACGGGTTCAGCGCCCGCAGGATTTCGTCCTGGAACGAATAGGCGGCACCGGTAATGCCCATCAGGGCCAGCACCAGCCCGGCAGTGATGCCGAAAAACCAGTGCAACTGGAACAGGGTTTTCTTCAACACGTCGCTCGCCTTGTCCGTTCGAAAATTGTCATCACGGCGCGCATTATGCCGTGGGTTGTCGAGAGCTTCTTTGATTACGCACAAAGGCCCCGTTCAATGGATGAACGGGGCCAAGCCTTGCGGCGCAGACCTTGTGGGAGCGAGCCTGCTCGCGAAGACGTCGTGTCAGTCAGCCTCTACTTGACTGACCCACCGCTTTCGCGAGCAGGCTCGCTCCCACAGGTTTCCACATCGGTCAGAAGTGGAAGTTGGTGCTCAACAGCGCCGTACGGCCCGCCGCCTGGTTGGCGAAGTGGGTCGAGAAGGCTTTGTCGTAGTAGACCTCGTTGGTCAGGTTCTGCACGTTGAGTTGCAGGTCGACGTTCTTGCTCAGCTTGTAGGCGGCCATCGCGTCGTAACGGACATAGGAATCGACCATCGTGGTGTTGGCCACGCTGCCGTAGACGTCGTCGACGTAGAACGCGCCGCCACCGAGGGTCAGCTTCGGCGTGACCTGATAAGTGGTCCACAGGCTGGCGCTGTTTTTCGGCGTGTTGGGCAACTCGTTACCGTTGTTGATTTTGTTGGCTGGCAGGTCACCACCGTCCACCTGTTCGCTGTCCATGTAGGCGTAACCGGCGAACACTTGCCACTTGTCGGTGATCTTGCCGCTGGCCGACAGCTCGATACCTTGCACGCGGGTCTTGCCGGCGTTCTCGTAGGAGGTGGTGTCGACTTGTACGCGAGCGTTTTCTTTCTCGGTGCGGAACACGTCAGCGGTCAGCGACAGGCGATCGTTCAACAGATCCCACTTGGTGCCGATTTCGTAGTTCTTGGTGGTTTCCGGCTCCATGTCGCTCTTGAGCAGGTTGCCGTTGCGATCCGGGGTGCCGCCTAGCGGGTTACCTTCCTGACCTTCACCGAGGGTGTTACCCGGTGGCGTCGCGGAGGTCGCGTAAGAAGCGTAGATGCTGCCGTTTGGCGCCGGTTTGTAGACCACGCCGAACTGACCGGTGACGAATTCGCTGGTGTCATCACCCTTGGCGGTGGTGGTGCCGGCGTTGTTGTAGGTCTTGTAGTCGGTGTCGAAGTGGTCGTAACGCAGGCCCATGTTCACCAGCCACTGCTCGGACAACTCCAGGGTGTCGAACGCATACAGCGCGTAGGTGTTGGCCTTGGTGTCGGTACCAGCGTAGTTGCGCGAGATCGCGCCGTTCCACGGATCGTTCGGGTTCGGATTCGACAGCGAGGTGCAGTTGTAGCCGCTCGATGCGCCAATCATCGACGGGGTGCAATTGGTGGTCGCGGCGCTGGTGCGCGGCGTGGTGTCGGTGTTGACGTTGTACGAGGACTTCTGGCCTTCCTCGCGGGTGTATTCGACACCGGTGGAGAAGCTGTTCTTGAAACCGGCGACGTAGAAATTGCCGAACAGATCAGTCTGGTTGGTGGTGGTCTCGGTGTTGCTGACCCGCGTGTTGGCACGGCGCCAGACGCTGCCATTGTTGACGTTGCCCTTGCTGTCGTCCGGCTGAGTCAGGATGTAATCCTGCATGCTGGTGCCGTGGCGCAGGGTGTTCTTGATGGTCAGCGAATCGCTCAGGTCATGCTCGATGGCGAAAGTCGCGGTGTCGGTGCGGCCCTTGCGGAAGTCGCGATCCAGACCGTAGAAGTTGCTGTGATCGCCACCGGCATACGGCTTGTCCGGGTTGGACTTGGTACGTGCCGCCGAACCACCGGCCGGAATGGTGTAAGGAATGCCCGAGTCCGGGGTGTCGTTGCTTTCCAGATGGTAGTAGTCCAGGTTGACCCGGGTGTCGGTGCCCAGGCCAAACGCCAGGGACGGCGCGATGCCCCAACGGTCGTAGTCGACCTTGTCGCGACCGGCGACATTGCTCTCGTGGCTCATCAGGTTCAGGCGGCCGGCAGCGGTGTCACTGAACTGGTAGTTGCCATCCAGCGTGTAACGCTGGGTCTGGTCGGAACCCCAGGTGAAACCACCGTCGAACGAGTTGCCCAAGTGTGCTTTTTTGCTCACCAGGTTGATGCTGCCACCGGCCGCGCCGCGACCGCCGATGGCCGAATTCGGGCCTTTGCTGACTTCAATGTTTTCCACAGCGAAGATTTCGCGGCTCTGCGAACCGGTGTCGCGCACGCCGTCGAGGTAGGTGTCGCCCTGGGCGTCGAAGCCACGAATGAACGGGCGATCGCCCTGCGGGTTGCCACCTTCACCGGCACCGAAGGTGATGCCCGGCACGGTGCGCAGCGCGTCCTGCATGTTCAGGGCGCCGGTGTCTTTCAGGACTTGTTGCGGGATGACGGTGACCGAGCGCGGGGTATCGACCAGCGGCGCGGTGTACTTGGGCGAGGAGGCTTTTTCGACCTGGTAGGACGTCGAGTCCTGCGCTTCGCCGGTGATGGCGGTAGCGTCCAGGGCGATGGCATTGCCGGAGGCTTTGCTGTCGGTCTTTTCTGCGGCGAAGACCATGTGGCCGGCGGAACCGGCGGTGATGGCGACACCAATGGCCGAAGCAAGCAAGCGTGGTGAACTGACCGGCAATTGTGCGTGTTGACGTGACATTTTTATTCCCCTCCCCAAGGATTTGAGGTCGCGGAATATAGGGTAAACGGGTATTCGTATCAATTGCGAAACATTGTTATTCGCGACGAATTTACATTCTTTACAATTTAACCTTACGGTTTTTGCCGATTCATCCGTCATGCGGGTTTTACACAACCAATAAGAATCAATACCATTGGCACCCCTTTACCATCAGGTACGATCGCCATGCTGCTGCACATCCCCGGCCTGTTCGGCAAAGAAGAAGTGCAGCGCATCCGCGAGGCGCTGGAGCAGGCGGATTGGGCCGATGGCAAGATCACCGCCGGCTATCAGTCGGCCAAGGCCAAGCACAATCTGCAACTGCCGGAAGGCCACCCACTGGCCAAAGAAATCGGCGCAGCGATGCTCGAACGCTTGTGGAAAAACCCGCTGTTCATGTCGGCCGCGCTGCCGCACAAAGTATTCCCGCCGTTACTCAACTGCTACACGGCGGGCGGCAGTTTCGACTTTCACATCGACAACGCCGTACGTCAGCCCAAAGGCAGCATCGAGCGGGTGCGCACCGATCTGTCGGCCACGCTGTTTTTCAGTGAACCCGAGGATTACGACGGCGGCGAACTGGAAATCCAGGACACCTTCGGCACGCAACGGGTGAAACTGCCCGCCGGCGACATGGTGCTGTACCCCGGCACCAGCCTGCACAAGGTCAATGCCGTCACCCGTGGTGCGCGTTATGCGTCGTTCTTCTGGACGCAGAGTCTGGTGCGCGAAGACAGCCAGCGCGCCTTGCTGTTCGAGATGGACGGGGCGATCCAGCAGCTCACTCAGGACATGCCTGATCACCCGTCGCTGATTCGCCTGACCGGCACCTATCACAACCTGCTGCGGCGCTGGGTCGAGGTATGAGTTTTCAACTGCGGCGCGAGGAGGTGCTCGACGTTGCGCAGCTCAGCGCCATGCTCGAAGAAAGTCCGGCGCGTGCGGCGCAGGCGATTCTGCTCGCCGCCGGCCAGGGCATTGTTGAAGCGCAGGCGTTGCTCGGGCAGATCCTGCTCGATGGCCGTGGCATTGCTCAGGATCAAACGTTGGCACTGCGCTGGTTCGCCATCGCCGCCGGGCAAGGGCACCTGATGGCGCGCAACATGCTGGGCCGTTGTCATGAGCATGGCTGGGGATGCGTCGCGAATGCCGCGATTGCCGCGCAGCATTATCGAATCGCCGCTGACGCGGGGCTGGATTGGGCGATGTACAACCTCGCCAATCTGCTGGCGACCGGGCGCGGTGTCATGGTCGATCAGCGTCAGGCATTGGCGTTGTATCGGCGCGCCGCTGAAGCGGGCCATGCGAAGTCGATGAACCTGCTGGGACGGTATCTGGAGGAAGGGCGGGCAGGCCCGATGGATCTGCCAGCGGCGCACGATTGGTATCGACGCTCCGCCGAGGGTGGGGATTTTCGCGGGCAGTTCAGTCACGCCGCGATCCTGGCGCAAGCGGGGCGAATCGAAGAGGCGCTGCAATGGCTGCGCAAGGCTTTGCTGCTCGGCAATGTGAAGTTCTTGCGCGTCAGCGGCGAATCGTTGCTGGCATCCAAGCATCCGCAGATACGCGCCATGGGCGCCGAGTACCGTCAGCGTCTGGCGGCCCTTGACGCCGAGGCGCCTGCTCTCCATCAGTAATCGAGGGCAGGCGCCTTCGATCACCCGCGTAACCAGCGTCCCTGCAGCGGGATCAGGTAATTGCGCAGGGACTGGCTGTGTTCCAGCACTCGTTCGCCACGCCGCAGAACGTCTTCATTCGGCGCAGCCGTGACCGCACCGAGAAACGCGGACAACGCAGCCGTCAGTTTGCCGGTCTCACTGACATAGGTTTGCTGGTGTGGCACAACCTTCTGCGTATCTTTCAACTGGCGGGTCTTGTCGTCATTGTCGCGCAGTTGCCTGGCCAGCGACGCCACGCGCTCCTCGCGTTGTGCAAGGCGCGTCTGGATGATCTGGCGCGCCTTGATCAGATCCTTGTATTTGATCAGCTCGTTGGCTTCGTCGAGAAACTTGTTGGCGATAATCAGTCCGGCCTCCAGCGCCGCCGCCTCAGGGGTGGTCGGTTTGTTGCCGATGATCGCCTTCAGTTGTTCAAGCAATGGCTTGATTCGATCAATGAATGTCAGCTTTTCGAACTCGGCAATGGCCAGATTCAGAACGGTTTCATCGTCTTTCAATTCAGCCAGCGGGATTTGCTCGGCGTCGTACTCCCGGGTCAGATTGATTTTGCTCGCGGCCAGCTCTTCAAGTCTGAAACGGTTGTTGCTGATGCCGATGCTCTGCACCCCGAACACACTGTTGTGCAGCGAAGTGTGGAGTCTGGTCATTTGTTCAGTGCACAGCTTGATCAGTTGGGTGACGATCTGCGAATACTGCTGGCGTGCTTTTTCAACCTGAGCACTCGGTTCACTGGCGTTGAGGCTGGCCAGTGCCTGCAGGTTTTCGTTCAGGTCGTCGGTCTCCAGCGCTGTGATTGCCGAAGTGAAGATATTCGCGGCCGTAAGATCAAGGTCGCTGACGGCGGCATTCAAAGCGATCAACTCATCGCTCAAGGCTTTGATGTAGAGGTTGGCAGAGCCAACGAGCGCTTGATAACGAATTGCCTCGCGGCTTTCTTGAATACGGCCGAGGTCAGGCTGGGCATAACTGAGGTTTGTCATGATGAATATTTCCTGAGTGATTGGGTGGCGTCAGTCGAATGCGTGGATAAGTTGATTCGCGTTGGCTTGAACGGTTTTCCAGTTTTTAATGACAATCTTGAAACTGGAGACAAAGCTTCTGAGGGTCAGAAACTCGTGCATGCCCATGACTTTATTTTGCGAAGCGTTGATGTAGTCGGTAACGGAGATCCATAGCGTCTCCAGTTGCGAGGTACTCTGTATCGCGCCTTCGACGTACAGCGACATGCTGTCCAGACCCGACTGGAACTCCATGAGCGTGCCGGCCAGGATGTTGGTTTGTTTGATCTGCTCCGCGAGTTGATCTCGCTGGGCGATCAATGGGCGTAAATGGGTACTCTGCTGAAGTTCGAGCGTTTTGTAATAAACGCTCGAGCTGAGAGGGCCGCCCTTGTAAGCGGCGACAAAACCAAGAATGTGATCAAAAAAATCCGGTGCCGTCTCGCGGGTTTTTTCCTCTATGAGTTTATTCGCCCGATCAATCTCAACATTCAGTTCAGTCAGCTGTCGGTTGAGTTGCGCATCGCCGGCCAGGCGTAGTTTTTCACCAATACTGACGGCAACCTTGTCGTTAAGATCGATCTTGAAGTACTTCAATCGCTCGCTGACATCCACACTGCTGAGCTTCTTCTCGCCGATCGATCTTTCGATGAACGCGAGAGACTCCTGAATGGAGCCGAAACGGTTCTTTTCTGCTTTGCCGATCTCCAGTGGTGGGAGCCGGGTTATTTCTTCTTCGCTCAGCGAGTCGATAGTACCCAGGTAGTTTATGTAACCCGGCATCGTCACGATGGCGTCGATAATTTCCTGACCAAAACTTTCCAGGTCCTCCGAAAAGGTCGAGAGACTTCCGGCCACACGCTTCATCGAATACTCGATGTCGTTCCACGAATTGGCATTGTTGATGATCATATGATTGAGCTGAACAATATCGATCAGCTCCAGACCGATGATGCCGGTGGTGCTGGTTTTCAATTGGCGCTCTACATCTTCGATATTGCGCGGCAAAGCTTTGGCGGCAGAGATGTAGTTTTTTATTTTTCGGATGTCGTCTTTGGTGACGAGCGGGTTTGAGCTGGGCTGCACTTCTAATTCCTTGAGTGGTTGTCAGAGCCTCAAGGTTAATATTGCTTTTGCTTGTGAGTATATGCATTGAGTGTGACTTCTTATTGTTTATTATTTGTCGTTTTTTGACATCTCTTGCATAAGTAGTGGGCGGGTTTGGGTTGTTCGGGATGTGTGTATTTTCTTTTAATATTTAATGGATTGTGGGTGTTTGTTTTCGTGCGCTAAGTTGAGTGTCGGCGTTGTTTAACTTCGCCCTGGGTGAGTGGTTCAGCGTTGTAAGTGAATAGCCAATATACAGTCCGAAGGACTCGTGCAGACAACGAATGGGCTGGCGCTATCCGCCAACCGGGCAACGGCTGATCTGCGTATTAAAGGTCAGACGCTTATTATCAATAGGGAGCGCTCACAGAGAAATTTGCGAATGCTAAAGGAGGAGGTTGACGACCCTGCAGACGCTGACGACGTTCGTGAAGACAGGGAGGCTGAATTGTCGGCTATTGCCAAAAAGATCCATGCGCAGTTGACCCGTATCGAGTCATGGTTGCGCAAATAAACAAAGGCCCATGAAAACATGGGCCTTTTGCCAATCGACGTGCGTTACACGTAGAACGATTTCAGCGGCGGGAAGCCATTGAATTCGACGGCGCTGTAACTGGTGGTGTAGGCACCGGTCGACAGCCAGTACAGACGATCACCGATCGCCAGATTCAGTGGCAGGCCGTACTTGTAGTTCTCGTACATGATGTCGGCGCTGTCGCACGTTGGACCGGCGATCACCACTTCTTCCATCTCGCCTTTCTTCTCAGTCCAGATCGGGAACTTGATCGCTTCGTCCATGGTTTCGATCAGCCCGGAGAACTTGCCCACATCGGTGTAGACCCAACGCTCGACGGCGGTGCGCGATTTGCGTGCGACCAGGACCACTTCGCTGACCAGAATGCCGGCGTTGGCGATCAGCGAACGGCCCGGTTCCAGAATGATTTCCGGCAGCTCATCACCGAAGTCTTCTTTCAGGAAACGGATGATCTCTTCGGCGTAGGTTTCCAGGCTGTTGGTGCGGGTGATGTAGTTGGCCGGGAAGCCACCGCCCATGTTGATCAGCTTCAGGTGGATACCGTCTTCTTCCTTCAGGCGCTCGAAGATCACTTTGACCTTGGCGATCGCTGCGTCCCAGACGCTGATGTCGCGCTGCTGCGAACCGACGTGGAACGAGATGCCGTAAGGCACCAGACCGAGGTCGCGGGCGAGGATCAGCAGGTCCATGGCCATGTCGGTCTGGCAGCCGAATTTGCGCGACAGCGGCCAGTCGGCAGTGGTCGAGCCTTCGGTGAGGATGCGCACATAGACTTTCGAACCCGGCGCGGCTTTGGCGATGTTGCGCAGGTCGGCTTCGGAGTCGGTGGCGTACAGACGCACGCCCTTCTCGAAGAAGTAGCGGATGTCCTTGGACTTCTTGATGGTGTTGCCGTAGCTGATCTGATCCGGGCTGACGCCACGGCTCAGGACTTTGTCCAGCTCATAGATGGAGGCGATATCAAAGCTCGAGCCTTTCTCTTTGAGCAGGTCGATGATCTCGACAGCCGGGTTGGCCTTGACCGCGTAGTAGACCTTGGCGAATTCGAAACCGGCGCGCAGGTCATCGTAGGCCTGGGCGATCATCGCGGTGTCGATCACCACGAACGGGGTTTCCTGTTTGTCGGCGAACGCCTTCATTTTCTGAAAGGTTTCGCGCGCGAAATAGTCTTCGACCTGGATCGACATGCTGGAGTGCTCCTATGGGCAAACGGGTAAAAACATGGGTGTAAATGAACGTCCTCCGTATCCCCACTTTGGTTCGCCTACTTCCCAAGGCATGTCGCCGAAAGCAAAAAGGCCACGGGCGTAACTGCCCTTGGCCTTGCTGTCTCGTCGTCAGTACTTGAGCCGGATGGATCGTTTCCAGCATGGACGTTCGGCGCGAACTTTAGGGCGTGAGGGGCCTGAGATCAACTAAAAATGTCGCGTTTTTGCACGCTTCTGACGTACGTCGCGGATATCACTCTTTGTAGCCGACCGAGATGACGGACAGATGTTCCCCAAGAATTTTCATGTGTTAAAAATACCTGCACGTTCGCCGCTTTTGTCGGCGAAGTCGAAGGTAAGTACGTTAGGCGCAACATCGGCGACGTAGACGGCGAGAGGTGGGCGTGAGGGGGATTTTGATAAATATGGCGGGTGCTTTAGCAGTGCCAGAGCTCCCCTCGGTGTTGATATTCTTTTCCAGTCTTTGAAAACACAAAAAAACTGTGGCGAGGGAGCTTGCTCCCGCTGGACTGCGAAGCAGCCCCCGCTTTTTTAAAGGCAGGGCCGCTTCGCGACCCAGCGGGAGCAAGCTCCCTCGCCACAGGGTAGATGTTCGACCTTTTAATCGATCAGGCGACCACGGCCTCAGCCGGCGAAACGATATTGGTCTTCATGCCCCGCGAACGTCCCGAGCTCAGGTACGCCGCAATCGACTCCTGCGTCACCTCGCCGAGGAACACCCGCTCGGCATCCATCACCGGCAGCCACGAGCGGTTGAACTCGTACATGCGCGACAGCAGGATGCGCAGGTGCTCGTCATACGCTGCAGTGGCGTTGAACTCGCGCAGATACTGCGCGCAGGTGCCGGTCTGGCGATGCAGGTCGCGGCGTCGCACATAACCCAGCGCCTTGTTCTCGGCACAGGTTACCACCACGTAGCGGCGGTCATGCTCGTCCATCAGCTCCAGCGCATCGGCCACCGGGGTTTCCGGGCTGACCGATGGGGCGTTGTCCGCCGCGTCTTCAGCCTTCACCAGCAGCAGACGCTTCAGGGTGCTGTCCTGGCCGACGAAGTTGCTGACAAAGTCGTCCGCCGGGTGCGCGAGCAGGGTGTCCGGGTGATCGATCTGCAGCAGTTTGCCGGCGCGGAAGATCGCGATCTTGTCGCCAAGCTTGATCGCTTCGTCGATGTCGTGGCTGACCATGATCACGGTCTTGTTCAGCGCGCGTTGCATCTCGAAGAACTCGTTCTGGATCATCTCGCGGTTGATCGGGTCGACCGCGCCGAACGGCTCGTCCATCAGCAACAGCGGCGCATCCGCCGCCAGTGCGCGGATCACACCGATGCGCTGTTGCTGGCCACCGGACAGTTCACGCGGGTAGCGATGCAGATACTGCTTGGGTTCCAGCTTGATCATGCTCATCAGTTCGCGGGCGCGGTCGTGGCATTTCTGTTTGTCCCAGCCGAGCAGTTTCGGCACCACGACGATGTTCTCTTCGATGGTCATGTTCGGGAACAGACCGATCTGCTGGATCACGTAGCCGATGTTGCGGCGCAAGGTCACTTCGTCGAGGTCGGTGGTGTCTTCGCCGTTGATCAGGATCTTGCCCGAAGTCGGTTTGATCAGGCGGTTGATCATTTTCAGCGTGGTGCTTTTGCCGCAACCCGATGGCCCGAGGAACACACAGATTTCGCCTTCATTGACGGTCAGGCTTACCGAGTCCACGGCTTTGACATCTTTGCCGTTGCTCTGGAAGGTCTTGCTGAGGTTTTGAAGTTCGATCATTTGAGGAGTCCTTTTGGAGTCAGCGTACGTTGCAGCCACTGCAGGAGAAGGTCGGCGAAGATCGCCAGAAGACTGACCAGCAGCGCGCCGACGATCAGCATCGACATGTCGCTGCGGCTGATGGAGGCGAGGATCAGCACACCGAGGCCTCCGGCGCCGATGGTCGCGGCGATGGTCATCACGCCGATGTTCATCACCACCGCAGTGCGCACGCCGGCGAGAATCACCGGCACCGCAATCGGCAGCTCGACCATGCGCAGGCGCTGGCCGAAGGTCATGCCGATGCCGCGTGCGGCTTCACGGATACCCGGCTCGACGCCGGTCAGGGCGAGGTAGGTGTTGCGCATGATCGGCAGCAGCGAATAGAGGAACACCGCGGTGATCGCCGGCATCGGCCCCAGACCCTGACCGAACTTGGAATAGAACGGCAGCAGCAGGCCAAACAGCGCAATCGATGGCACGGTCAGCAACACTGTGGCGCTGGCTTGCAAGGGACCTGCGAGTGTCGGGAAGCGCGTCATCAGAATGCCCAGCGGCACGCCGATGAGAATCGCCAGTGTCACCGCGATGCCGACCAGGGTGATGTGCTGCCAGGTCAGGTGCATCACCTGCTGCCAGTCGAGGTGGGAAAAGGCGTTCAGAAATTCCATGACTTTTCCTCCTTAATTGAGTGGATGCTGACGCAGGAAATCGGCGGCCACTTTCGATGGGCTTTCGTGATCGACGTCGACCCGCGCGTTGAGCTGGCGCATGGTTTCGTCGTCGAACAGTTGCGCCAGCGGCTTGAGTTGCTCGGCCAGTTGCGGGTGCGCGTCGAGGTAGGCCTGGCGCACCACCGGCGCGGCGGTGTAGTCAGGAAAGTAGTGCTTGTCGTCTTCCAGCAGTTTCAGGCCGAACGCATTCAGGCGGCCGTCGGTGGTGTAGACCAGACCGGCAAACACCTGGCCGTTGCGCAGCGCGGTGTAGACCAGCCCCGCGTCCATCTGCCGGATGTTCTTGCGGGTCAGGTTCATGTCGTAGAGCTTGACCATGCCGTCCAGACCGTCGGAGCGGTTGGCGAACTCGGTGTCCAGCGCCACCAGGTGATTGGTCTTGGCCTCATCGCGCAGCACCTTGTTCAGGTCACTGATGGTGTTGATCTGCGGATACTCCTCGGCGACTTTTTTCGGCAGGGCGAGGGCGTAGGTGTTGCTGAATTTCGACGGGGTCAGCCAGACCAGGCCTTTTTTCGCGTCGAGTTCTTTGACCCGGGCGTAGGACTGTTCGCTGTCGAGTTTTTCGGTGACATGGTTGTAGGCCACCAGCGACACGCCGGTGTATTCCCAGAGCATGTCCAGTTGCCCGCTTTCGTGGGCACTGCGGGCGAGGTTACTGCCCAGACCGCCGGTGATCTGCGCGTCGTAGCCTTTGCTGCGCAGGTATTGCGCGGTGATTTCCGCGAGCAGCGTCTGCTCGGTGAAGACCCGGGCGCCGAGGCGAATAACCGGTTTTTCGGCGGCTTGGGCCAATCCTGCAAACAGCAGGAGGCAGCTCAAGATCAAGCTAAATCGTTTCATAAATATTCCTTCGCAAGAGCCTTAAGACGGGCGCAAACCGCGTTCCAGCCAGAGACGGCTGGCGAGGGTGACCACGCCATCGAGCAGCAGGGCCAGCAGCGCAGTGCACGCGGCGCCGAGCAGCAGTTGCGGCTGATTGTTCAGGGCAATGCCAGGGAAGATCAGGCTGCCGAGGCTGTTGGCGCCGATCAGGAAGGCCAGCGGCGCGGTGCCGACGTTGATCGCCAGCGCCACGCGCACGCCACCGATGATGATCGGCACGGCGTTAGGCAATTCGACTTTCCACAGCACCTGGCGCGGGGTCATGCCGATGCCGACGGCGGCTTCTTTGAGCGAACCCTGAACGTTTTTCAGGCCTTCGTAGGTGTTGCGCACGATCGGCAACAGAGAAGCGAGGAACAAAGCGAAGATCGCCGGACCACTGCCGATGCCGAGAATCCCCAGGGCAATCGCCAGTACGGCCAGCGGTGGCACGGTGTTGCCGATATTGAAGATCTGCATGAAGCGTTCAGCGCGGCCGACCATGCTCGGGCGGCTGAGAAAGATACCGGCGGGGATGCCCACGACCAGGGCAGCCAGCATTGAAGCGAGGACGAGAATCAGATGAGCTTGCAGGTAAAACAACAAATCGTCGCGGTAGTGTTCGATCGTGTTGATGCCGATCCAGTGAACCAGCAGGGCCAGGAGCGCGATCACCACCGCACCTCCCATCAGCCCTTTGCCATAGCGGATAGCCACAGGCGGACTCCTTTTTTTGTAGTCGGCGAACGCAGCTCCGTGTGGCAAGGCCATTCCTGGCTGCCGAAGTCAGCGTTCGCGAAAAGTAGCCGTTTTTCAGGACCGGCAAAGCGATCTGAAAGCGAGCCATGAGCGCAGCCTCGTCAGGCTAACTTGCTGATTTTTCAGCCCCTGACGAAATGTCGTAACAGGGGATGGACGTCTCCGTGCTTTAAAAGGTTCCCACGTCAGATACTGTTTGGCCACCTGTAGGAGCTGCCGCAGGCTGCGATCTTTTGATTTTGTTCTTGAGAGCAAGATCAAAAGATCGCAACCTGCGGCAGCTCCTACAGGGTTTTGCGCGACCGAGGGACGGTGGTTCGGCGGTTACTTTTTAAGCTATACTCGCCGCCCTTTTTTGAATCACCGCCAGGCGATTTCCCATGACCAACCAGGCCGCCGAAGTCGCGAAACGCCGCACTTTCGCCATTATTTCCCACCCCGATGCCGGTAAAACCACGATCACCGAAAAGCTCCTGTTGATGGGCAAGGCGATTGCAGTGGCCGGTACGGTGAAATCCCGTAAATCCGACCGCCATGCGACATCCGACTGGATGGAGATGGAGAAGCAGCGGGGTATTTCCATTACCACGTCGGTCATGCAGTTCCCGTATCGCGAACACATGATCAACCTGCTCGACACCCCGGGCCACGAAGACTTCTCCGAAGACACCTACCGCACCCTGACCGCAGTCGACTCGGCATTGATGGTCCTCGACGGCGGTAAAGGCGTTGAGCCACGGACCATCGCCCTGATGGACGTTTGCCGTCTGCGTGACACGCCGATCGTCAGCTTCATCAACAAACTCGACCGTGACATCCGCGACCCGATCGAGCTGCTCGACGAAATCGAAGCCGTCCTGAAGATCAAGGCAGCGCCGATCACCTGGCCGATCGGTTGCTACCGCGACTTCAAGGGCGTGTACCACCTGGCCGACGACTACATCATTGTCTACACCGCCGGTCACGGTCACGAACGCACTGAAACCAAGATCATCGAGAAACTCGACTCCGACGAGGCGCGCGCGCATCTGGGCGACGAGTACGAGCGCTTCCTCGAACAGCTGGAACTGGTGCAGGGCGCCTGCCATGAGTTCAACCAGCAGGAGTTCCTCGACGGTCAACTGACTCCGGTGTTCTTCGGTACTGCATTGGGCAACTTCGGTGTCGACCACGTGCTCGACGCCGTTGTGGACTGGGCGCCGCGTCCTTTGCCTCGCGTGGCCAACGAGCGCACCGTCGAGCCGGTGGAAGAGAAGTTCTCGGGCTTCATCTTCAAGATCCAGGCGAACATGGACCCGAAACACCGCGACCGTATCGCTTTCATGCGTATCTGCTCCGGCAAGTACGAGAAAGGCATGAAGATGCGCCACGTGCGTACCGGCAAGGACGTGCGCATCGGCGACGCCTTGACGTTCTTCTCTTCCGAGCGTGAACAGCTGGAAGAGGCGTATGCCGGCGACATTATCGGTCTGCATAACCACGGCACAATCCAGATCGGCGACACCTTCAGCGAAGGCGAAGTCCTCGGGTTCACTGGTATCCCGCACTTCGCCCCGGAGCTGTTCCGTCGTGTGCGTCTGCGTGATCCGCTGAAGTCCAAGCAATTGCGTCAGGGTCTGCAACAGCTGGCTGAAGAGGGCGCGACTCAGGTGTTCTTCCCGGAGCGCAGTAACGACATCATTCTTGGCGCCGTCGGTGTGCTGCAGTTTGATGTGGTCGCCAGTCGTTTAAAGGAGGAATACAAGGTTGAGTGCTCGTATGAGCCGATCACTGTTTACTCCGCGCGCTGGATCGAGTGCAGCGACAAGAAGAAGCTTGAGGAGTTTTCCAACAAGGCGGTGGAGAACCTCGCGCTGGATGGCGGTGGGCACCTGACCTACCTGGCGCCGACGCGGGTTAACCTGGCGTTGATGGAAGAGCGTTGGCCGGATGTGAAATTCCGTGCGACGCGTGAGCATCATTAAGCGCTGAGCTGGGTTGTTCGAAAGCCCCTGAGGTGTAGGCCTTGGGGGCTTTTTTTGGGCTTTGTCTTGGCGGCCTTTGGGCCGACCAGGCTTTGGGTGGTTTTGGGTGTATATCCGTTTTTTCGGTGATGGCGGCTTAGGGTTTCGCCCTGACGGCGACTCACTTTTTTTACAAACGCCTAAAAAAAGTAAGCAAAAAAACGCTTGCTCCTGCGTTCGGCCCGCTCGCTAAAGCTCGGGGTCCCTTCGCTCCGGGATTGATCCGGGCGCAGCGCCTA
>NZ_JTKF01000012.1:0-126305 GCF_000828175.1 Pseudomonas sp. W15Feb9B
CGAGCAGGCTCCCTCCCACAGAATTAATTGATGAGGTGGGGCAGGCACATGTATCAATACGACGATTACGACCGCGCACTGGTGTTCGAGCGCGTCGCGCAGTTTCGCGATCAGGTCGAGCGCTTCATGGCCGGTGAATTGAGCGATGAGGAGTTCCTGCCGCTGCGCCTGCAAAACGGCCTGTACCTGCAAAAGCACGCGTACATGCTGCGGGTAGCGATCCCCTACGGCACCCTGAGTGCCGAACAGATGCGCACACTGGCAAGCATCGCCGCCGATTACGATCGCGGTTACGGCCACTTCACCACGCGGCAGAACCTGCAGTTCAACTGGATCGAACTGGCGCAGGTGCCGGACATCCTTGAACGTCTGGCGCAGGTCAACATGCATGCGATCCAGACCTCCGGCAACTGCGTGCGCAACATCACCACCGAAGCCTTCGCCGGGGTCGCGGCGGACGAGCTGATCGATCCGCGCCCGCTGGCAGAAATCCTCCGGCAATGGTCGATGATCAACCCGGAATTTCTCTTCCTGCCACGCAAGTTCAAGATCGCCATTTGCTCGGCGAAGCAGGATCGTGCGGCGATCATGATGCATGACATCGGCCTGTATCTTTATCCGGGGCGCGACGGGCAAATGCTGTTGCGAGTGATCGTCGGTGGCGGGTTGGGGCGCACGCCGATTCTCGGTGTGCAGATTCGTGAAGGTTTGCCGTGGCAGCATCTGCTGTCCTACGTCGAGGCGATCCTGCGGGTCTACAACCGCCATGGCCGGCGCGACAACAAGTACAAGGCGCGGATCAAGATTCTGGTCAAGGCGCTGGGCATCGAGGCGTTCGCCAAAGAGGTCGAGGAAGAATGGCAACACCTCAAGGACGGCCCGGCGCAGTTGACCGAGGCTGAATACGCGCGGGTCGCCAGTGCTTTCGTGCCGCCGATCTATCACACCCTGGCCGATACCGATCTGGACTTCGGCACGCGTCTGGCCGAAAGCCCGGCGTTCGCCCGTTGGGTCGCGCGCAACGTGCAGCCGCACAAGAAAGCGGGTTACACCAGCGTGGTGCTGTCGACCAAACCCGGTCTGAGTGCGCCCCCGGGGGATGTCACCGGGTTGCAGATGCTGGCGGTGGCCGACTGGGCGGAGCGTTTCGGTTTCGGCGAGATTCGAATCGCTCACGAGCAGAACATCGTCCTGCCCGATGTGCAAAAGTCTGACCTGTATGCGCTCTGGCAACTGGCCTGCGAGCACAATCTGGGCAGCGCCAATGTCGGCCTGCTGACCGACATCATCGCCTGCCCGGGCGGCGATTTCTGCGCGTTGGCCAACGCCAAGTCGATCCCGATTGCCCAAGCGATTCAGGCGCGTTTCGCCAACCTCGATTACCTGCACGATCTGGGCGACATCAGCCTGAACATCTCCGGCTGCATGAACGCCTGCGGCCACCACCACATTGGCAATATCGGCATTCTCGGTGTCGATAAAAACGGCAGCGAGTGGTACCAGATCACCCTCGGCGGCGCGCAGGGCAAACACAGCGCATTGGGCAAAGTCATTGGTCCGTCCTTCAGCGCCGCTGAACTGCCGCAGGTGATCGAGCGGATTATCGGCACTTTTGTGCGTTACCGCGAAAGCGAGGAACTGTTTGTCGACACCGTGGCGCGCATTGGCCTGGAGCCGTTCAAGGAACGGATCTATCCGAAAATGCTGGAGGTCTCGGCATGAACAATCTGCTGCGGCTGGAGCAGGGTGTGGCGCGGCAGGTCGAGGATGATCCGTGGACGCTGATTCGCGAGCCGGAGCAGGGCAGGCCGCAAGGGTTGCTGATCCTGCCGCTGGCGCACTGGTTGCAATCGCCATCGACCCACGCGGTTTGGCTGGGGCCGGACGACGACGTTGAAAGCGTGGTGCCGTGGCTGGCCTCGCTGCCGCTGATTGCCCTGGATTTCCCGAGCTTTCGCGATGGTCGCGCCTACAGTCAGGCGTATCTGCTGCGCAGCCGGTTTGGCTGGGCTGGCGAGTTGCGGGCGATTAGTGATGTTTTGCGTGATCAGCTCAGTCATATGCGCCAGTGCGGGTTCGACAGCTTCGCGGTGCGCGAGGACAAGTCGGCTGAGGATGCCCTGAAGGGACTTGCCGGCATGAGCGTGCTGTACGGCCGCTCGGTGATCGAGCCGCGCCCGCTATTCCGCAGACGCTGAAGACTCTGTGGCGAGGGAGCTTGCTCCCGCTGGAGTGCGCAGCACTCCCAAACAGGCATGACGCGATCCGACAGATAAATCGCGTCGTCTGGTTTGGGGCGGCTTCGCCACCCAGCGGGAGCAAGCTCCCTCGCCACAAGTGTTTTGCAGTGACTTGCAGGGGAAACCCTTACATCCCGCACCATTCCCGGATTTTCCCTTGGGTCGATGCTGGCCTTTTGGTAGAGTCGCCGTCGCCAGCGGGTTTTCGGCTGGACGACGGAACGAAGAAGGGAGTCTGGGTAGTGAGTGCGGGCAAAAAGATTTTGGGCCTCACGGCGTTGCTGTTAATGCTGACGCTGTGGGCCAGTTACTTCTATGTGTTCAAGGAAAACCACGACGGCCAGTTGGGCGGCGCCGGTGAAAGCACCGCGTGGTGCGGCACGCCGCCGTCCACCGAAGCGGCGCTGCTGGGCAAGGATCAACTGACCCTGCGCGTCACCAACAACCTGCGCGGCGAGTTCATGCTCAGTGGCTCGCTGGTGGTCTCCGAACGCACCTTCAACCGCTACGATCTGGGCCGCAACGAACTGCGTCTGCGCCTCGAACCGTTGCAGTGGTCGTATGGCGTCACGCCGATCTTCCTCGAACAGGTCAAGGTCCAGCCGCTGAGCCGCAACCTCGCCTCACCGACCAAAAGCGCCTACGCCGAGCTTGAGCCACGGCCAATCGGCGTGCAGGGCCAGGTCACCGACTTTCCGTTCGACACCTATCGCTACGGCTACAAACCGGTGCTGTATTACCTCAAGGGCAGCGAGCGCATCGACCTGCGCTTCAAGAACATCACCACGCTGATGGACCTGTCCAACACCTTCACCCCGATTCAGAAATACAACCGCGTCGAGTACATCAACGAGAAAAATTCGATGATCCGCGACGAGGACTACAAGGCCTACGGCCCGCACGAATGCGCCTTCAGCGTCGAGCGCAAAGGCTCGTTCAAGGTTGTGGTGCTGTTGTTGCTGCTGGTGTTGTGCCTGCCGTTGCTGCACGTGTTCTATCGCGACGAACCGGGGATCGACTTCCTCGCTACGCTGGTGGCGATTGCCG
The DNA here is from genome assembly GCF_000828175.1 of Pseudomonas sp. W15Feb9B. Taxonomy (NCBI): domain Bacteria; kingdom Pseudomonadati; phylum Pseudomonadota; class Gammaproteobacteria; order Pseudomonadales; family Pseudomonadaceae; genus Pseudomonas; species Pseudomonas sp. W15Feb9B. The sequence continues at coordinate 3,288 of NZ_JTKF01000012.1, forward strand.
TGGTGCGCGTGCTGCTGGTGGGGCCGGTGCAGGACTTCCAGCTGTACAACATCGACTTCCTGTTCGGCGCGGCGATTCTGCTGGTGGGCTCGGTATCGCTGATCAAGGCGATGCGCGCCAACAGCCGGCGCGAGATGGCGTTGAAGAGCGGGGCGACGTCTTCCTGGTAACCGCTGGCTCTGTGGCGAGGGAGCTTGCTCCCGCTGGAGTGCGCAGCACTCCCCAGCAGGAATGATGAGTCGGCCAGATGAATCGCAATGTCTGTTTTTGGGGTGGCTTCGCCACCCAGCGGGAGCAAGCTCCCTCGCCACAGAAATTAAGGGTTATTTCAGCGCAGGATCGCCCATGTTCATCTTCTTCCACCCCTGCAACAGCACCTGGGCCTTCGGCTCCTGGCCGTTCTCCAGGTAGTACTGGATCAGCGACAGCCGGGCATTGCGGTTCGCCGGCTGGACTTTGAGCAGACGCTCCAGCTCGTCACACGCCTCGGTCACCTTGCCACTGTCGTGCAACGCCACCGCCAGCACGTAACCGTACTGCGGGTTCTGCGGCTCCAGTTGCGCGGCTTTGTGCAGCGCGGTCATGGCTTCGGCAGTCTTGCCGGCGCGGATCAATGACAGGCCACGGGTGTGCTGCAGCAATGCAGCGTCGGGGTGCGCCTTGAGGCTGTCGTCCAGCAGGGTCTGCGCTTCCTGAACCCGACCATTGGCCTCCAGCCATTGCACCAGCGTCACCAGCGCCGGGTAGAAATCCGGGTCGCGTTTGAGTGCGGTGCGCAGCAACCCTTCGACCTCGGCAGCACGGCCACTGGCCTGATACAGCATTGCCAGGTTCAGGTTGGCCTCGGCCCGTTCCGCGAGACTGTTCTGCACCGCCTCATACTCGGCAATCGCCGCGTCCCAATGGGGCTGTGCGGCGCCGAGGCCGTTGTTGCGCGCCACGCTGAGCAGGTCCCGCGCCGCGACGATGCGCACGGCTTTCACCGGATCGCCGAGCAGCGGTGTCAGCAACGGGGCGCGCTCGGCGGGCGGCAGGAAGGCACTGATGGCGCGCACCGCGCTTTCGCGAACCTGCGGCGCTGGATTTTTCAGATTCTGAGTCGCCAGTTTCAAAGCCTGATCACTCGGATACAGCGGCAGTTCGGCCAGCAAAGTCGCCCGCTGAATCGCCGGCACATCGCTGCGCTGCAATTGCTCATACAGAGCATTTGCGGCGCCGGGCTGGCCGTTGCGAATCAGCCACAGGCTCTCGTCATAGCGCGGTGCCTGTGGGGTCGCCGCGGAGGCGTTCCACACCTTGAATTGCGCGGTGACCTTGTCGCCGGCCTTGCCTTGGTGGCAGCTCAGGCACGCGTCGGGCGTGCCGAGCTTTTGCGCGCGTTCCGGGTTGGGGATGCTGAAGCTGTGGTCATGGCGCCAGTCGTTGCCCATGTAGAACTTGCCGGGCATGTGGCAATCCACGCACTGCGAGCCGGGCTGGCCCAGGGTGTGGCGGGTGTGTTCGATGGAATCGTAGTTCTTCGCCTGCAGGCCCTTGCCATCGACACCTTCGACCGAGGTCTTGCCCGCCGTGTTGTGGCATTGCAGACACACCGCGTTGCCCGGCGCCTTGAGTTCGCTACTGTGCGGGTTGTGGCAATTGCTGCAGCGCACCCCTTTGTCGAACATTTTGCTCTGCAGAAACGAGCCGTGCTCGAACACCTCATCCTTGATCTTGCCGTCCAGTGCATACAATTCGCGGGTCAGGGTGCTGGGCAGGTAGTCGTCCATCAAGCGCTTGCCGACGGTGTAGCCATCGCCCAGCGGCGCACGGCGCGCATGGCAGCGGGCACAGGTTTCGATCTCGACGCTGGCGTTCCTGTCCTTGAGGTCGACGGCAAAACCCTTGTGGATCAGGTCGTCTTTTTTCTGCGTCCACTCCAGGTGATTCGAGGCCGGGCCGTGGCAGGCCTGACAGCCGACCCCGAGGCTGTTCCACTGGCTGTTGAACGTGTTGCTGGCCGCATCGAAATTGCGCTTGAAGCCAGTGGTGTGGCATTCGACGCACATGAAATTGGCGTTCTGGCTGGGCTTGCTCCAGTGCAGCGGATTCTTGAAGTTCACGCCCTGGCCGGGATAGAGGTGGAACCAGCGGTGTTTCTCGGTATCCCACGCCACACCCAGCGCCTGCAAACGGCCTTCGCCGACGTCGATCAGGTATTGCTGCAACGGTGCAATGCCGAAGGTGTAGGCGACTTTGAAGTCAGCGTTCTTGCCATCGATACCCGGCGTATTGACCTGGAACTGGTCGTCTTTGCGGGAGAACCGGGTGGTCTCGTTTTCGGCCCTGAAGGTGACGTTGTTGAAGTCGCCAAGCACGGTGTCGGCATTCGCTGGCTGCATCGCCAATTGGTGATGCGAGCCTTGCCAGTCCTTGACCTGCTCGGTGTGGCAGCCCTGGCATTGTTGCTCATCGACCATGCTGGCGGGCTTCTGTGCCACTGGTTGCGGTCTGGCGACGACAGGCGCCGCCGCGCTGATCGGCGGGGCCGTGTACGGCGCGGGCGCAGTGCTGAACAGAAACCAGCCAATGCCCGCCACAGCGGCCAGCAGCACGCCAATGGTGAGAGGGAACAGATAACGTGAAAGGGACGGTCGGGACGAATCAGGTTCAGGCGGTACGACTTTATTTTTATGCTTGGGCATTACGACTTCCGTGGTCAGATGCATTGGCCTGCTGGCATGCGTTCAAGCTTGATGCAGCTTTGCCGGATGCCCGGCGTCTGTCAAACGTCAGTTGTGACGCGGCGCCCGGTGTTGTGTGAATTTTCTGGTTTTCAGCGCAATTGCCGCGGTTTTAGCTATACCTGTAACTCCCCCCAACGCAATACATTCAGGCCTTCTGACAGGAGTTACAGCATGAAGCTAGCAGTAATGATGGGCACCCTCTGCATTGCCACCCTTGGCGTGGTGGGTTGCTCCAGCAAAACCGTCGCTCCCGATGAGTATTCCGGCTTTCTCAAGGACTACAGCCAGCTCAAGGAGGCCAAATCGCCGTCCGGTGCCGAGGTGATGCGCTGGATCGATCCGAAGGTGGATATCAGCAAATTCACCAGCGTCTACATCGAGCCGACCCAGCTCTATCCAAAGCCGCAACCGACCGCGAAGATTTCCCAACAGACCCTCAACGGCATCACCTCCTATTACGATCAGGCGCTCAAGCGTGAAATCAGCAAGGATCTGCCGTTGGCCAACGGCCCTGGCCCAGGCGTGATTGTGGTGCGTGCGGCCATCACTGCTGTGAGCAGCAAGACCGAAGGCCTGCACGCTTATGAAGTGATCCCGGTGGCTCTGGTGGCGGCAGCCGTCAGCACTGCCAGCGGTATCCGCGATCAGGAAACCACGCTGGCCACCGAAGCGGTGTTCCTCGACGGTGCGAGCAACAAAGTCGTGGCACAGGTAGTGCGCAAAGGCACCGGCAAACCGTTGGAGAACGACACGCAAGCCATGAAGGCCACTGACGTCAAACCGGTGATTGATGGCTGGGCCAATGACATGCATCAGATGTATCTGAAGCTCAAGGCCAGTAAATAACCCGGGGCCTCTGTAGGAGCTGCCGAAGGCTGCGATCTTTTGACTTTGATTTTTTAAAAACAAGATCAAAAGATCGCAGCCTGCGGCAGCTCCTACAGATGGCAGCATTACTGCCCGGTAAACCAGCGGAAGTACGGGTTGCCGCCATCCCCGCGCATCACCTCACGCATATCTCGTCCCCACGCATCCCGATCCCCGTCATACGCATGCAGGCTGGCGCGGTAGAACTGCATCAGGCGCTGGTGGTGTGTCTCCAGTCGCTCAGTGAACCCGGCATCGGCATTCACCAGTGGTGGTGGCTGATACAAGTCCAGCAGTGCCGGCAACACCCGAGTGATTTCCTTGCTGCGCACCCACGGCGCGTATTCGATCCGGGGCTGATCGTCCGTGACCGCCGGGGCATTGGCTGCGAAACGTTCAAGGCCTGCGCGGTCGGTGACCCAGGTCGCGAGCAACGCGGCCGCCGAGCCAATCCCGACATCCTGCAAAGTGCTGCGCACGCTGGCCTGCTGGAAACGCTCGGTGATTTTCGCCGCGTCCAGTTGCATCGGCTGCAGCGAACCGACCAGCAGCATCTCGTGGAACTCGCTGGTCCACAGCGAGGCATACGGGAACACATCGAGGAAGCTGCGTACCAGTGCGCGCGAGTCGTCGATGTTCTGGGTCGGCAACGGTAACCACTGCGCGACGATGCCGTGTTGCTCCAGCCGACTGGCCGCCAACTGATAGAAGTCTCGCGAGTACAGGTTGACCACGCCGGCTGCCGACGGCGGTGGCGGTTCGAGGGTGATCAGGTCGTAAGTCTGCGGGCTGCGCAGCAGTTCCTGGCGACCGTCGCGAAGGCGCACATCGATTCCCGGATCGCTGGCGGCGTTGAAGTTGCCCTTGAACAAGGGCGCCGCCTTGACCACCGACGGTAACAACTCGGCAACCACCCGATGTTCCAGGCCCGGATAGCGCAGCAGGGCGCCGGCGGTGATCCCAGTGCCGAAACCGATCACCAGTGTCGAACGTGGCTCGCCGTTGTGGATCAGCAACGGCAGCAGGGCCTGGATGCGCATGTAGCGCAGCGACGGCATGGCATCGCCGGTGTTCGACACACCTTGAATGTACAAGCGGTGGAAGGTGTTTTCACCACGGCCCTGAGCGACCACCGCCACGGTGCCGCCTCGGCCTTCCTCGTAGAACGCCAGCGTGCCGTTGCGCGCACCGGGCAGCAGACTAGCGATTTTGTCGACCGGCGTCAGTACGGCCAATGCCACCGATACCAGCCCCAACGCGACCACCGCCTGACGTCGGCCTTTTTTGACGTGGTGACCCTTGCGCACAGCCACGTAGCCAGTGCCGGCCGCGATGATTGCCAGCAGGCCTAGCGTGCGCACCAGCCCCAGCAGCGGAATCAGCAGAAAACCGCAGAGCATCACCCCGACAATCCCGCCCAGCGTATTGAACGCGACCACGGCACCGACATCGCGCCCGACGCGTTCACGTCCCACGCTCAAGCGCAGTGCCAGCGGAAACGCCGCGCCGAGCAACAGCGTCGGGACGAACACGATGCTCAGTGCCGCCACTGCAAAACGTGCGCTCATGCCGGCCAGTTCGCTCGCGCCGAACGTCAGCACCCAGTACTCGGCCTGACTTTGCGCCAACACCAGCCAACGCCCGAGCACAGCAATTTCCAGCAAAGCGATGAGCCCGGCACCGGCTATCAGCAGACCGAACACGCCCCACGGATCGCGAATGCGCTCGACGCGACGAGCGAGCAGAGTGCTGCCGATGAACAGTCCGGTCAGGTACGTGGCGAGCACCACGGCAAACGCGTAGGTGCGGGTGCTCATGAACTGCACGATCGACTGCGACCAGACCACTTCATACCCCAGCGCCACGCCGCCAGCGATGGCGTATAACCACAGGGCGGTGCGGTCTGCGGCTTTCCCGGTGTGAGCTTTGACGGGGGCTGCAACTGGCGTCGGACGCTGACGTTGCAGCCACAGCGCAGCGGTTGCGGCCAGCAGATTGAGCATTGCGGCAAACAGCGCACTGCCGCGCACGCCGAGGGTGGCGATCAGCACGAACGCGGCGAGCAGGGTGCCGACAATTGCGCCGAGGGTGTTGGCCGCATACAGCTGACCGCCGGCCTTGCCCGGGTCAGCCGCCAGCGAGCGCACCAGCACCGGCAGTGTGCCGCCCATCAACACCGCCGGAATCCCCACTAGCGCGAATGGCAATAGCCAGGCCAGCAGGCCGACATGGCTTTGCAACCAGGCAAACGGGCTCGCCGCCAGGCTCATCGCAACCGTGGCGCCAACGCCAAGAATCGCCACCAGCACTTCCAGCCCGGCGTAGAGCAGCACCGGTTGCTGCAAGCGATCAGCCCAGCGCCCGAACAGCCAGCCGCCAATGGCCAGACCGGCGAAAAAGGCGCTGATGCCGGTGGTGATGGCGTAGACCTCGACCCCGACCACCAGCGACAACTGCTTGATCCACAGCACCTGATACACCAGCGCGGCGGCGCCGGAGGTGCACAACAGCAGGGCGGGGATCAGCAGCGCCGGGGTGGCGGCTTGCGCGGTGGGTATGGCCGACGGCTTGCTGGCGATACGTGAGGACATGCGGGGGGGCCTTGTTCAAATCACACAATATCTGTGACGGTGCGGGCCTCATCGCTGGCAAGCCAGCTCCCACAGGGATCTTCAGTGAACACTCATGTTGTGGTCGACAGAAATACCTGTGGGAGCTGGCTTGCCAGCGATTGGGGCCGGCACGGTCTCAGGTGAAAATCAGGGCCGCCCGCCGTTGAGGGCGGGCGGCGGTTCTACGGTGTTACTGTGCAGCCGGAGCCGCTTTGATTTTTTCTGCGATCTTGGCGTCAACCGCAGCACGGATCTGGTCGATGCTAAAGCTGGCCGGTTTCTGGCTTGGCGGGTACTCGATGAAGGTCTGCAGGAACTTCGCAGACTTGGTCACCGCTACGCCGGCCAGATAGACGTTCTTGGTGTTCCAGTCATAGAACTGGTCAGACACCACATCCGCCCGCTCATACGGATCCATCCGCAGGTTGAGGATTTTCGGCACGCGCAGGCACACGAACGGCTCGCTCCAGACCCGGAAACCGCCCGGCTGGCGCTGTTCGCAGAACACCACTTTCCAGTTGTCGAAGCGCATCGAGACCAGCATGCCGTCGTCGTTGAAGTAGTAGAACTCGTTGCGCTCGCCTTTAGGCTGTTGGCCGGTCAGGTAGGGCAACTGGTTGTAGCCGTCCAGATGCACTTTGAAGCTGGTACCACCGGAAGTCGGCGCCCAGCCCTTGAGCAGTTTGTCTTTCACGTCGGCATCGCCGGCAGCAGCGAGCAGGGTCGGGAACCAGTCCATCCCCGAGAACATCTCGTTGGAGACTTCGCCGGCCTTGATCTTGCCGGGCCAGCGGACAATCGCCGGCACCCGGTACGCGCCTTCCCAGTTGGAGTTCTTCTCGTTGCGGAACGGCGTGGTCGCCGCATCCGGCCAGGAGAACTGGTTTGGGCCGTTGTCGGTGGTGTAGACCACGATCGTGTTGTCGGCGATTTTCAGGTCATCGATGGTTTTCAGCAGTTTGCCGACATCGGCATCGTGCTCGAGCATGCCGTCCGCATATTCGTTGCCGGGCATACCGCTCTGGCCCTTCATCGAATCACGTACATGGGTGAACACGTGCATGCGCGTGGTGTTCATCCAGACGAAGAACGGCTTGTCGGCCTTGGCCTGTTTCTCGATGAACGCCTGTGCGGCGGCAGTGGTTTCGTCGTCGATGGTTTCCATGCGCTTGGTGGTCAAGGCGCCGGTGTCTTCGATCTTGCCGTCGGCGAAGCTGTGGATCACCCCTCGCGGAGTATTGGCCTTGACGAATTCGGCATCGTCCTTGGGCCAGTACGGACGCTCTGGCTCTTCTTCAGCGTTGAGGTGATACAGGTTACCGAAGAACTCGTCGAAGCCGTGGTTGGTCGGCAGGTACTCATCGCGGTCACCCAGGTGGTTCTTGCCGAACTGCCCGGTGGCATAACCCAGACCCTTGAGCGCCTGGGCGATGGTGATGTCGCGTTTTTGCAGGCCGACCGGAGCGCCGGGAATCCCGACCTTCGACAGACCTGTACGCAGTGGCGTCTGGCCGGTGATGAACGACGATCGTCCGGCGGTGCAGCTGTTCTCCGCGTAGTAGTCGGTGAACATCATGCCTTCTTTGGCAATCCGGTCGATGTTCGGGGTCTTGTAGCCAACCACGCCCATGGAATAGGCGCTGATATTGGTCTGGCCGATATCGTCGCCGAAGATCACCAGAATGTTGGGTTTCTCAGCCGCTGTGGCGGTTGCCGACAGCGCCATCACCGAGGTTGCCACCAGGGCGAGTTTCGGTAGCCACTTGCGTATGCGAGTCATCTGACTTGCTCCTTTTGCGCGGGGGTGTCGCTTGCTGCGACTTACGTTTACTGCAGTCCTGCGTCACGCTTTTTCTTATTGCACCTGCTCGTTTGCCGGTGGATCGTACGGGTAGATCCGGCGCCATTCGGTCGCCATGTCGACCACGGTCCAGCCACGGGAATTTGCTTCGTCGAGGGCTTTGTCGAGCCGCCCGATATCGGATTTTCGGTCATAGGCCCACTCGCGTCTGGCGTCGGTGTGGTGCACCAGGCCCATGAAGCGTTTGCCGGGCCCGGCAGCCGTCCACTGCAGCATCTGCAGGTCGCCGTCGGAGTTGCCGAACGCAAGGATCGGGCGTTTGCCGATCACCGCATCAATGCTCTCCGGTTTGCCCGGGCCGTCGTCGTTGTGCGCCAGTTTTGGCGTGCGCAGGATCGAGGCCTGGCCGTCCTTGAACTGGAACGCGGTGACGAACGTGGTGCCGATCACCTGTTCCGGCGGAATGCCGTAGACCTTTTCGGCGAAGGCGCGCATGAAGCCGGTGTCGCCGCCGGAAACGATGTAGGTCTTGAAGTCCTGGCTGCGCAGGTAGTCGAGCATTTCCAGCATCGGCTGGAAGATCATTTCGGTGTAGGGCTTGCCGGTCTTCGGATGCCGCGCCTGGCTCAGCCAGGTCTTGGCGTAATCGTCGAAAGCCTCGGTGGTCATGCCGGTGTGGGTGGCGGCGAAGATCTTGAGGATGCCGTCCATGCCAGCGGCGGCGAGTGCCTTGTGGTCATTTTCCAGCACCGCTTTGAATGGCTGAGTGGTTTTCCATTCCGGATGCTGTGACGCATTGCGCTTGACCTCGTCGAGGGCGAACAGCAACTCGAAATACATCGGCTGCTCGCTCCACAGGGTGCCATCGTTGTCGAACACCGCGATACGCTCGGCGGGTTGGACGAAGTCCTTGCTGCTCTGGTCGGTAACCGCTTGCACGAACGCAATGATGTTGTTTTTCGCAGGTCCGTCATTCCATGACGGCAAAGGTTCGCTGGCCTGGGCCAGCAATGGCAATGCCAGCGCAAACAACAATGCCAGGCTGAAACGTTGACGCTGCGGCGGCGGGGTGGTCATGGGAATTCCCTTTCCTGAACAGGGTTGAGTGGGCGCAGGGCCGACGCCGGTTTGTGCGGCTGTTGTTCGACCTGACTGTGAAGCGTAGTCAACGATTGGCGCAGTTGAACAAGTGTTTGTTCAGTCTGCGGATCACGCCCGTAAAGTCCCCGCAACAGGCCCTGCAAGCGCGGGCCGGCATTCACCAGTCGCAGCCCGAGGCGACGGCGGCGCAGCCACACATACACCGCGCTCAATTGCGCCGGCCGAGCCTGCAGTTGCGGGTTGATCTGCTGCCAGGCGAAGTCCGCCGATTGCTCCCGGGCCAATTGCCGCGCGTGCTTGCGTGCCAGCCATTGGCGCCAGGCGCGCAGCACAACAGGGTGCAGCCAATAACCAGCACCGACGAAGACACTGAGGAGCGCCAGCCACAGCAGCCAGCGTGCGGAGACGTGCACATTGTCGCGGCCAAGCTGCCTGAGATCATCGGTGATCGAAAACACCGGTTGGTAGTGGCTGTTGACGGCGGCTTCGAAGGTCATGGCCGGCACTTGCGCAGTCCGGCTCTGCCGGGTTTTGACGTCCCACCATTTCACGGCGATGGCTGGCAGGGTGTAGGCGCCAGCCTTGTCGATGCGGTAGGTGACAGCGTCGATCCGCTGACCACCGAGCACGTTGCCGCGGCCGTCATCCAGACGGCTGACTCGTGGGGTCTGCGGATAACGACTCAGACCGTCTACCTCAGCCAGTGGCGGAATCGGCAGTGCCATCGCCAGTGCGCCATCGGCCTGCAGGGTCAGTTGGCGGGTCACGCTGTCGCCGGTTTTCAACGGGGTTGCCGAGTTGATCAGGCTTTGGCTCAGGCGCACATCGCTGGCCACCAACGGCGTTTCTCCGGGTTTGAAGCCTGGCGGCTGGGCGGCACTGAAGTGCAAGGGTTGGCTGTGTGCATAGATTGCAGTGCTGGCCTGACCCGGTGTCGCGGAGACCGTCAACGGCGGGATGTCGAAGCGGCGGGCGACATTCGGGGTGATCAGGTAGCTGTAGCGCAAGCCGCTGAAGGATTGTCCGTCGATCGTCTGATTCAGGTGTTGGGCCCGGCCATCGGGCGGCGTCACCAGGGCGCCGTCGAGTTTCAGTTCGGGCAGGCTCGCGGCGCTGGTGAACCAGGTGTCGGTGAGCACGTCGACTTGCAGCTCCACCAGACCGCCGACCATGGCGCCTTCGGCGGGTTGCAGGTGGGCGTGGATTTTCAGTTGGGGTTCGGCGGCAGAGGCATTCAGGCTGAGTAAGCTGGTTATGAGCAAGGTGCAGATTTTTTTGCTGGCAGATCTGGCCTCATCGCTGGCAAGCCAGCTCCCACAGGGGGGGCTTGTGTTATCGCCAATCGAGTTAACAGCGCAAAACCTTGTGGGTGCTGGCTTGCCAGCGATGAAGCCAACCCGGTTCATGGCCTGGCCCCCGACTGATCCTGCAAACTGAACTTCTGCCTGAGAAACTTCGCCGGCGAGGTGTTCAGGTTCTGCAGCCACAACGCGTCGGACGCTGCCTGTTCGGTCTCGACCTTTTTGCTCTGACCCTTGCCCGGCGCCTTGTCGAATTTCACTTCATCCGGTTTGGTCTCGGGGGCATTTTTTTCGGCGCTGTCGGTGTCCTTGAGCAACGCCTGCGCCAGCGCCAGATTGGCCGTGGCTTCGGGAAATTGCGGTTGTCTATGCAGGGCCTGGGTGTAAGCAGAAATCGCCTGATCGAACTTGAAACGCCGCACGTAAATGTTGCCCAGATAAAACCATGCTTGCGCTGTGTCCAGGCGGGCAAAGGTCGCCAGCGCGAGGTCGTAGTCCGCCGCGTGATAGGCCGCCACGCCTTTCCAGTACGGATCGACAAACAGCGCCGCCGCTTGCGGCCAATGCTCATGTTCGGCGGCCCAGCGCCCTTGCTGATCGCGGGTGAAGAATGCATCGGTCAGTGCACTGGCCTGGGCTGGCGCGGCGGGCCAGCCAAGGCTTGTGGCCAACAGCAGCGCCGGCACCCAGTTGACGCTCCAGCCCTTGCGCACACCGAGCAGCGCCAACAATAGAAGGGGCCAGCACAACCAGTAACCGGCGTCCTTCCAGTGCAATTGCTGTTGTTCGGCGCTGGCACTCTGGAAGTGTTGTTGGGCGTGCAGCTCGATCCAGTCCAGATCATCGTCGTCGAGGGTGAGGCTGCCCAGCGGCGCGTCGAGGACGGCGGCCAATTGCTTGAGTGCTGCCGGATCGAAACGGCCGAGCAGCGGGCGCCCGTTGCTGTCGACTGCCGGTTGGCCGTTGGCGCCCTGAATCACGCCGCCATCCGGGTTGCCGACTGCGAGTACCAACACCTGCAACTGGCTGTCATCGAGTTGTTTGTCGAGGCCATCGAATTGCGCGGTGTCGGCACCGTCGGTAATCAGCAGCAGGCTGCCCGGGGTTTTCTCGGCGCGGAGCAGGCGTTTGGCCTGCTCGATGACCGCGCTGACGTCCTTGCCGGGTTTGTCGATGAGGCCAGTGCCCAGCGCCTGAATGAAGGTGTCGAGCAACGCCGGATCGTCGGTCGGCGGCAACACCAGATGCGCGCTGCCGGCATAGGCGATCAGCGCGGTGCGGGCGCCGGCGCGACGCTGAATCAGGTCGTGCAGTTTGTGCTTGGCCGCTTCCAGTCGAGTCGGCTGAACGTCGTTGGCGTCCATCGATGGCGACAAGTCCATGGCGACGATCAGCGGCGCACGATTCTCCAGAAAGTCCGGGCGATCCTGCTCCCAGGTCGGCCCGGCGGCGGCGATGGCGCCGATGAGCAGCATCGCGCATAGCCAATGCACCGGGCGCAGGTGCTGCTGATCCTTTGGCGTGACCAGCAGATGTGGCAGCAAATGTTCGGCGATGTTGTTGCGTAGCCGGCGCTGCAAGTCGCGGCTGCGGCGCCAGAGCTGCGGCAGCAGCGCGGCGAACAGCGCGAGCAGCAGCCACAGCGGGCGCAGGAAGTGCAAGTCGCCGAGATTGATCTCCATCTCAGGCCTCCTGCCGCTGGCGGGCAAGCGCCAGGCGCGGGCGCAGCAGGGCGCCGAGGTGATACAGCGCCAACAATCCCAGTGCCGCACCCAACGGCCAGTGGAACAGCTCGCGTTGCGGCTGATGACTGAGGGTTTTCACCTGATGCGGCGTGAGGCGGTCGAGGGTGGTGTAGACCTGATCCAGCGCTGCGCGGTCTTCGGCGCGGAAAAACTGCCCGCCTGTGGTCTGGGCGATCTGTTGCAGCCCGCGCAGATTGACCTGCGCCTCGCCGGAAGCCGTCGGGTCGCCGATGCCGATGGTGTGAATGACCACGCCCTTGTTGGCGGCCATTTCGGCGGCGTGGTCAGGAGTGATCGCACTGTTGGTGTCGTTGCCGTCGGTGAGCAGGATCAGCACTTTCTGCTCCTCGTCGGCCTGGTCGAGCAGTTTCAGACTCAAGCCGATGGCGTCACCGATGGCAGTGTTCGGCCCGGCCATGCCGATGCCGGTATCGGCCAGCAACAGCGACAGGCTGGCGTGATCAAGGGTCAGCGGCGCCTGCGGATAGGCGCCGCTGCCGAACACGATCAGGCCGATGCGGTCGTCCTTGCGCTTGTCGATGAACCCTTGCACCACCTGTTTGACGGCGGCGAGGCGATTGATAGTCTGACCGTCGGCATTGCTGAAATCTTCGGTTTCCATCGATTGCGAGATGTCGATGGCGAGCATCAGGTCGCGCACCGGTTGCTGGCGCTCGATGGGTTTTTCAACGAACACCGGGCGCGCCGCGGCGAGCAGGATCAACATCCACACCAACAGATTCAGCAACCGCTGCCAAGGGTTCTGACGATTGCCGACCCGGCTCGGCGCTTCCCCGACGGCGCGGCTCATGGCGCCGAAAAACGGCACGCGCACGGCGCTGCGGGCTTCCTGATACGCCGGCAGATAACGCAAGGTCAGCCACGGCAGCGGCAACAGCAGCAACAACCACGGGTAATCAAGCTGCCACATGGTGCTGCTCCACCCAATGTTGGCAGGTGCCGAACAGCGCCTGGCGCTGTTCGGCGGGGAGGGCGCGCAGGGTGGTGTCGGGGGCGTAAGCGAGTTGGGCGAGTTGTTCGCTGAAATTGGCCGGTAGAGGTTTTTTACTGTGTTGCTGCAGAAAGGCCTGCCAATCCGATCTTCCCAACGCCGCAGGACCCTGTGGGAGCTGGCTTGCCAGCGATGGCGTCGTGTCAGTCAGCTCGGATGTTGCAGGAGATGGCCTCATCGCTGGCAAGCCAGCTCCCACCGTTATTGTGTTCCACCAGCGAGCCTCCGGTAGGGGCATCGAGAGCGCCACGCGCTTGAGCAACTCGGGCAGCTCGCGCAGGGCATTCAGATCATCACTGCGCACACGCAACTGCGCCAGCCGCACCAGCGCTTCGCGCCGATACTGATCCCGTCGCCACTGCACATAACGGCGCACGCCAACCATCAACGCCAGCACAACCAACAACGCCAGCAACAGCCACCAGCCCCAGGTCTGCGGCGCATAACTCACCGGCGCCGGCAGGCTTAGCTCCTTGAGCTGGCTGATGTCAGGAATAGTCGGGTTCATCGCCGTGGGCCGGCAGACTTGCCAAGCTCGGCGCGCAATTGCGCGTGGGCCTCTTCGGCGGTGCTGAACATCATCAGCGGCACCTGACTGCGGCGCAGCAGGGTGGCGACGTCCTTAAGGCGGCCACCGAGATAATCACCCAACGGCTGATGCACACTGCGTTTCTCGACAGCCAGTTCCACCTGCAATTGGCCCTGCGTGATCAGCAGCCGGCCATCGCTCGGCAACTTCAGAGCCAGCGGGTCGTAGACTTGCAGGGCGATCACGTCGTTGTGCGCGCGCAGTTGCCGCATCAATTGCAAGGTACGTTCACACGCCCCGGCGAAGTCGCTGACGATGCAGATCAAATGGTCGTGACCGGCCAGCGCCAGGCAACGCTGCAAGGCCTTGTCCAGTTGGTCTTCGTCTTCGGCATCGGGATTGGACGCGTTCAGCGCCTGATTCTGTTGCACCACGCGGCTGAGCAAGGCTTCGACCCGTTTGCGGCTGCGTAGCGGTGCAATGCTGTCGATGCGTTGATCGTTGAACACCAGACCGCCGACCCGGTCACCAGCGTTGAACACCATCCACGCCGCCAGTGCGCCGAGTTCAGCGGCGAGGGCAGATTTGAAACTGCGTTGCGAGCCGAAGAACATCGACATGCGCTGATCGACCACGATCAATGCCGGGCGGTCGCGCTCTTCAGTAAAAGTGCGTACCACCGGTTTGCCGGTGCGCAGCGAAGCGCGCCAGTCGAGGTGGCGTAAATCATCACCGGGCTGATAGCGGCGCAACTCATCGAAGTTCAAACCACGGCCACGCAGGCGCGAGGCATGGTTTCCGGCAAGGATGCTGCCCTGGGGCTGGCGCGCCAGAAAACTCAGGTCACGGGCCTTGAACTCCAGCGCCATCAATTGCGCCAGAGACACGTAGACCAGACCGTCCGTGTTCATGCCGGGATTGCTACTTTATCCAGCAAACGGTCGAGCACCTGATCGGCCGTCACGCCATCCGCGACTGCGTCGTAGCTCAATTGCAGGCGATGGCGCAGCACCGGATGCACAACCGCGCGCACGTTGTCCGGCGAGACGAAATCCTGGCCCTGCAACCACGCGTCGGCCCGCGCGCAACGATCCAGGCCGATGCCGCCACGGGGACTGGCACCGAGGCTGATCCAGCGTCCGAGGTCTTCGTCGTAATCGGTCGGGTGGCGAGTGGCGTTGATCAAGTCGATCAGATAGCGGTCGATGGCCGGTGATACGTGCACCGCGCTGACCTCCTTGCGCGCGGCGAAAATCACTTCCTGTGACAGGCTGAAGCCCTTGCCCGGCGCGGTGTTCGCGCCCTGGGCAAACTCTTCGGCGCGCAACAGGCGCAGCACCTGGCTTTCGTTGTCGGCGCTGGGGTAATCCAGTAGCACCTTCATCAGGAACCGGTCCATCTGCGCTTCCGGCAACGGATAAGTGCCTTCCTGCTCGATCGGGTTTTGTGTGGCGACCACAATGAACAGCTCCGGCAGCACATGGCTGGTGCCGGCCACGGTAATCTGCCGTTCTTCCATGGCTTCCAGTAGCGCCGCCTGGACCTTGGCCGGGGCGCGGTTGATCTCGTCGGCGAGGATCAGATTGCCGAACAGCGGGCCGGGCTGGAAGCGGATCTCGTTTTGCCCGGCGACCTGATGCAGCACTTCGGCGCCGGTGATGTCCGAGGGCAGCAAGTCGGGGGTGAACTGGATGCGGCTCATCTTCGCGTCCAGATGGGTGGCCAGCGCCTTGACCGTGCGCGTCTTGGCCAGCCCCGGCAGGCTTTCCAGCAGCAAATGCCCGTTGGCCAGCAGGCCAAGGAGGATCTGCCGAATGACCTGATCCTGGCCGAGTACGGCTTCAGCGATGCTCGCTTGCAGGGCGTTGAGGTCGGTGAGTGCGGTCATGGGACAGTCCTTGGTGGCCGGTCTAGAAAAACGCCAGGGTCATGTTGACGGCAATGCCGTTGCCTTCGGGGCGGTTCTTGGTGTCGAACTCCGGCACCCAGCGCGCACTGAAGTTGGCTTGGGCATCGGCGAATTTGCCGCTCCAGGCGACCACCGGCCCGGCGCCGACGGAGCGTCCACGGAAGCCATTGAGGCTGTCGGCGGTCTGGCCCTTGTCGTCGGTGACTTGCTGGACATAACCGGCCGCGAGGCCTGCGCTCCAGCCACTGCCGAAGCCGTGAGTCCACAAGGCATCGAGAGTGAAGATGTTGCCGTTGCGATAATCGGTGGCAGTGTTTTCGGTGTAGAACTCCAGGCCACTGGACAGGGTGAACTCGCCCCCCTTGCCGTCCAGATGGGTGAAGGCCACGGTGGGCATGAACGTGTAATTGTTCTGCCCCGGGTTGGCCAGGCGATTGTCGTTGTAGGCGCCGGTCGGCACGTAGATCGGCAGGGAGAACGCGATGTGATTCAGTTCGTCGAAGTGGTAGCCGGCGGCAATCGGGGTGACCAGCGCGTCGGCGAACTGGGTGCCGGAATCGCTGGTGCCGAGGGTGCGCCCGCGCGGGCCGGTGATCGCCGCGTCAATGTCGGTGTACTGCAGTGGAACACCGATTGCCGAGGCGAAGTTCCAGGGACCTTTGCCGGTGTCCCAGATGTGGGTCAGGTTGGTCATGGTGTAGGAGACTTTCATGTCGATCCCGGCACTGACTTCACCGGAAATCGGCGCACCGCGGCTGCCCTTGAGCGAGCCGTCGTACCAGATGCTGGTGACCGAGACCACCCAGCCCGGTTCGGGCGGGATGATCCCGGCGTTGGAAAACACCTGTTGCCCGGTGATCGGCCGGCCTACACCACCTTCGGCTGCATAGAGTTGAGGACTGCCGATCATGCACAGCGCCAGCAGCGGACGCACAACGTAAGGCTTGACCATCACTGGCTCCGTTTATTGTTTTGAGTTGACCGGGTCGAGCTGCGGCATCTTCCATTCGCCGCTGGCCACTTCCGGTTTCGGCAGGTACAGGCGCAACACGCCGTAGAACGGCCCGTTCGGTGCCGGCAGCCAGTTGGCCTGCTTGTCCTTGCCGGGATTGGCGTGCTGCACGTAAAGGGTCAATCCGCCGTCGGCATCGAGCTTCAAGTCGGGCAGCATCCGCGAATTGATCAGGTAGCGATTGAGCGGGTTGGCCACCAGCAATTTGCTCTTGCCGTCGTACATGGTCAGCGACCAAAAGGCGTCGGCCGGGGGCAGGGCGCCCTTGGCGAAATGCAGGGTGTATTCGTGTTTCGCTGCGTCGGCCGGCTGGCCGTCCTTGTCGACGAAATAGCCTATGTAGTTCGCCTCTTCGGCAGAGTTGCCGAAGATGCCCATGTTGGCGCCGGCGTAGCGATACAGGTAATTGCCCTTGAGGTGATCACGGGTGCCAAACAGGTCACCGCTGCTGAGTTCGTGCGTGTCGACCTTGTCTTTCTTGAACGCGGCGAATTCAGCCTTGGCGTCACTGATGCCGTCTTCGAGAGCCTTGCGTTGCTCGGCGCTGAGCTTTTTCAGGTCGAATGGCTGACCGGCACCGATGCCGATTTTGGCGAAGCGTGCGAGCAGGTCTTTTTCAACGTCCTGCGGCGGGGTGAAGGCGAGCATGAAGTTCAGGTAGCGGAACAGCTCCGGGGTTTCGCTCATGGTCGGCGTCGGTTTCGGCCAGCTGATTTTCGGTGCCGGCGCCGGGGCTTTCTGTTTTACGTAGTGGCTCAGCGGTTCGACCGTGTAGCCTTTTTGGATCTGCTTGACCTTGCCCAGATCTTTTTCGTCGAACAGCTGCGTGCGGTACAGCGCGTAGGCGATGTTGCTTTCGCTGCGCACCAGGCGGTCGATGTTGATCGGTTGCTGACCCTGCCAGTCAGGCCCGGCGATCATGAAATGACCACCGTTATTGCCGGTGCTGCGGGTGCCCAGGTAAGCGAAGTTCTGCGTATAGGCGTCGATCAGTTGCACCGAGTAGTAACGGTGCTCTTCGATCGGCGGCAAGGTCAGGATCAATGGCTCGCTGCGCAGGTCCATCCAGACAAACGAGTAGGGCGTGTCGGCGTTCGGTGTGACGAACGCGGTGTCCTTGGCGGTGAAGGCCTTGGCGGTGTTGCCGATCTGGTTGAACGGTGCCTTGAAGTTCGGGCTCTTGCGGTCCACGGCCTGGGTGTACAGGGTCTTGTACATTTCCACTACCGGGAAGCCATACAAGTAGGCGTCCTTGGCGATGCCTCGGGCTTCTTCGGGGCTGGCGCTGAAATCGGCCCAGGCGCTGCTGCTCAGGGCGAGGGTGATACCGATCAGCCATAGATTGCGTGTGTTCATGCGGCGTCCTTATTCATTGCACTACCGTGATGTCGTCGAGTTTCCAGCTCTTGTCGAAATAGGCTTCGGTCGGCGCGTACAGGCGGAAGTAGCTGAACCAGTGCTTGCCGGGCACGGTTTGCACCCAGTTGTTTTCGAAGCCTTTGGGCGCGCTCGGGCCGAAGTACAGGTCCACCGAGCCGTCGGCGTTTTTCTTCAGATCCTGGCGTGAGGACAGGTCGGCCTTGCGCTGCGGATTGTCGATCAGGCAACGGCTGTCGATGTCGTACACGGTCATCGACCAGAACTGCTTGGCCGGCGGGTTGGCGCCGACGTGCAGGCGGTAGGTCTTGCCGCCGTCGAGCCAGTCACCCTTGGCATCGGTGTAGGCGCCAAGGTAGGTCTGGCCGAGCCCCGGGGTTTTGGAGACCATGCCCTTGGTGTTAGTGACGGCCTCGTAGAACCAGGCGCTGCGTTCCCACAACTGGTCGTAATAGGCCACGCGTTGCGACGGTTCGGCGATGTTGAGCACCGTGTCCCAATGTCGGTCGGGCCAGTACTGTGCGTCAGGAAAGCGCTTGGCAAACGTGTTGGCCTTGGCGATCAGCTCACCGACCTGCGCGCCGGACTCCAGAGCCTGACGCTGCTGAGTGTTGGGGTTGAAGGGTTTGTCCTTCTCGATGCCGAGACTGGCGAGCATCGCCATGTAGAAGCGGTCACGTTCATTGACCGGCTCTTTCTGGATGATCTGGTGCAGCCGCTGCCAGTAAGCGATGCCGCGTGGCTGGGTACCCGACCACTTTTTACCGTCAGGCGACAGCAGGCGGGTCTTGCTCGGCTCGGCACGTTTGGCGTAAGGGTACATCTTGAATTTTTCAACCAGCGCCTTGCCCTTGGCCGGATCCGGATCCAGCACCCGGAAGCCCACGAGCACGTTCATGGTTTCCGATTTGGCCAGGTAATACTTGTCGGCGTCGGCGGGTGGTTCCGCGCCCGGTGGCAGCACCAGGTATTGGCCGCCCTGGCCTTTGTCCGGGCCGGTCTGGCCCATGTCGATGATTGCCCGCTGCCAGAAATCGCCAATGCCGCCGGCGGTCGGTCCCGGTGGCAGTTCAATCACCAGCGGCCCGGTTTCGCTGAGGTCGACGAAGCCGAGAATGTACGGCGTGGTGGCGTTGGCGGTGATCACGCCGAGTTTGTCTTCGTAGCTGTTGAGCACCATCAGATCGCCGCTGCGTGCGCCAAGCTTGTCGCGAAATTCTTCCTGCCACTGCGCGTAGGACACCAGTGGCAAGGCCCACAGGTAACTCTGGGTGGCCTGCTGAAAATCCAGCTCGGCGTAGAGTTTGGCAATCGACTCAGGTGCCGGCAGTTCGCCCTCCATGGCAATTTTGCCGATACGGGTATCCAGATCCTGAGCACCGACGCCGCAGCTGGCGAACAGGGTCATCAGGCTGAAACCGGCGGCGCGTAAGGCGATGTGCATGGCGATGTCCTTATTTTCCGAATGTCACGTTGATCCCGGCGAACAGGGTGAACTGCGGCACACCGTCGCCTTTACGCTCGACGGTCCATTGCGGTTCGAGAAAGGCGTTGAGAATGTTGCTGCCGGACTTCCAGACCTTGCCTGCACCCAGGCCGATCGGGATGTAGTGAGTGTTGTTCTTCAGGTCGAACGTCCAGGTGCCGGTAGAGCGCAGGTACCAGCCCTTGTTGAGGTTATGAATGATGAACGGCTGCAGGGTTGCGCTTTCGACATGCGCGCGGTCGTGGTCGCCGGCAAACGAGCTCTGGTACTGCACCAGCGCACCGAGCAAGCCGCGCGGCGACGAATCGATCGCTACCGCCGCGAGGCCGGCCTGCCATTTGCCCGTGCCCAATTCATCTTCGGCAGCGGTCGGTGCGGTTATTTGCGGGCCGATGCCCAACTGCACGCCGTCGGTCTTGAGCAGGAAGATGTCGAACAGATTGAGATCGCCGATGCCAGTGCTGTAGCCGCCGTGCGGATCGGGGCGGGTGCTGATCGGCATCGTTGCGCGCAGCAGTTGCGGTACGCCGATGAAATCGTTGGGCGCAATCGGCAAAGTGCCGCGCAGCAGAGCGTCGTTGGTGTGCAGGTTGCTGTCGAACAGCTTCGGGGTGTAGTAATCCTGCAGGTTGGCGCCGGGCGCCAGGTTCAGCGGGTTGTTGCTTTTGTTGGCCTCTTCGGCGTTATTCGCCAAGGCACAAACTGCAGGCGCCAGCGAACTCGCCAGCAGCAAGGCGTGAATCCCCAATTTTTTTGACATGGTCCCCGTTTCCCTGGTGGCTACTGCATGGACGTCCCGGCGCCTCTCGGCCGTTGGACGTATTTCCTTTTTTATCAAGCCTGTAGGACACGTCTGAATGACGCTAGCAGCTAATCGGGGGTTAGCCAGTCGAATGGATTAATTCTTTGGTTTTGTCTACAGAGTCACACTAAAGGTGGGCGCTGAATTTTTACGACCCTGTAGGAGCTGCCGCAGGCTGCGATCTTTTGATCTGGTTTTTAAAAAGCAAAGTCAAAAGATCGCAGCCTGCGGCAGCTCCTACAGGGGCGGGGATTACAGGTTTTTCTTTGCCAGCTCGCGAACACGCTCTTCCTGCGCCCGCGCCTCAGGCGTGAACTCGGCACCGAAATCTTCGGCGGAGAAGATCTGGCGGATTTCGATATCGGAATCGCCCGGCATCGGATTGGGGCAGCGCTTGACCCATTCGATAGCCTCTTCCTTGGACTTCACTTCCCAGATCCAGTAGCCGGCCACCAGCTCCTTGGTCTCGATGAAAGGGCCATCGATGACGGTGCGCTTGTCGCCGGAGAAATGCACGCGGGTGCCTTTGCTGCTCGGGTGCAGGCCATTGCCGTCGATGAGAACGCCGGCCTTGACCAGTTCTTCGTTGAAGTTGCCCATGGCGGTGATCAGCTCTTCACTGGGCATGATGCCGGCTTCGGAGTCGGCGCTGGCTTTGACAAGGATCATGAATCGCATGGTGGTTTCTCCAGGGAATGGGGTTGATTCACTGCTTAGTCGAACGGGAGGGGCGTGAATCGACAGGTCTCTGAATAAAAGATGCAGTCCGGCGTTTTAACAAACGCAATCCGACACGCTGCACTGCCAAGGTAGGAGCTGCCGCAGGCTGCGATCTTTTGATCTTGTCGTTAAAAACCAGCATCAAAAGATCGCAGCCTGCGGCAGCTCCCCGTGCGTATTTCAATTCAGGATGTTTAAACGTTGTTTCGATTTTGCGGAACGTTCCCACAAGGTTTTCAGGTTGTCCGTCGGATGTCGGGTCTCTAGCCTGTGTTCGTCGCTGCCAATTCAGCGACCGGGACTGGAAACCCCGATGGGTATTAGTGGCACGTACACGCCTTTCATAACGTATCCTTGCGCACATTCGAATGTGTGCACTCCGTTATGGCGGCTGTGCGCGGGGGATCTTCGGGTCATCCGGGTCGCCGCTGCCCGGGTTTCCAACCTGCGTACAGCTGCCACCTCTTCGTCCGGAAACCGAAGGGGGCAGCTCCGACTATTCAGTGGAGTTACACCTATCATCCGACTACGAATAACTGCACAACCGTGACAATTGCAGGAGCAAAGGTTTCGGGAAAGTCAATTGTGCAGAACCCGGCGAAATTCAATGAGATGCGAGGTCTTTCATCGAAAGACAGGCAGCGCGTACGCAAAGTAGTCCGAAGGACGGTATTTTCATGCCGGCGGATTTACAAGCCATGCTCGAAGCAAATACCGAGGCCCCCTATGATAAGAAAAATATTTACAAATAGACGTCTTGGCCTATGGCTGGTGGCGGTTTTATCCGTCAATGCGATTTTTTTGGGTTTTCTGATTTTTGGCGATATTGCGAAGGGGCACAATATGAAAATGATCAAAACTAAAGAACCGTTGCTGATTGAAGGGCCAAATGGCGACGAGAATTACTATGTCCTGCCTTTGGGTACTACCCTTTATCACGATAAAAGCTTTCCTGAAGGGCATGACCGTTATGTGGTGTATCTCAATCATAAAGGTGCAATTGCACACGAAGAAGTACCCATGAAGCCTGAGTATGGCGGTTCATTTATAGATCCGCTCTGGCTGGCCAATGTCGATGAGGAAACCTTGAAAGAAATTTTCAAACGGTTCCCGCTCTCCAAAACCGATATTGCCGCTGCGATCAAGGCCAATGAAATAACCAAGGACGATCTAGCCGACATCATTCGATCCATGCCCGACTGACCAATTCTTTTAGCTGTCGGTGAAACGAAGCTGCGATCTTTTGATCTTGATGAAAAGATCGCAGCCTGCGGCAGCTCCTACAGGAGGGTTGTATACAATTTTTTGTGCAGGCCGCTGACAATTTTCTGTCAGGGCATAGGTCGTCGGACAATTTCGTGGTTAACTTCGGCCTCTTGCATGCTCAATCACCACATTAAGAAGGACTAAAGTCATGGCTCAAGTCACCCTCAAAGGCAACCCGGTTCAAGTCAACGGCCAGTTGCCACAAGCCGGTTCCAAGGCGCCAGCCTTTTCCCTGGTTGCCGGCAATCTGTCCGACGTCACCCTGAAAGACTTTGCCGGCAAGCGCAAAGTGTTGAACATCTTCCCAAGCGTCGACACCCCGACCTGCGCGACTTCGGTACGCAAGTTCAACGCTCAGGCCAACGAACTGAACAACACCGTGGTGCTGTGCATTTCGGCTGACCTGCCATTCGCTCAGGCCCGTTTCTGCGGCGCCGAAGGTCTGGAAAACGTGCAGAACCTGTCGACCCTGCGCGGTGCCGAGTTCATCGAAAACTACGGCGTAGCCATCGCTGACGGCCCGCTCAAAGGCCTGACCGCCCGTGCCGTGGTGGTGCTGGACGAGAACGACAACGTGCTGCACAGCGAACTGGTCAAGGAAATCGCTGAAGAGCCGAACTACGACGCAGCACTCGCCGTACTCAAATAAGCGCTTTTACAATTGTTAACGGCCTGGCCCTGTCCAGGCCGTTTTCATTTGTGTATCAGTGTTTTGCCTCACACCTTGAAACGTAAGTTGAAGGTAAATTGCCGGTAAAGCTGCTTTGCTTAAATCCCATCAGTGCTTATCGTTCAGCCTCCCGTAAAAGAAGCCCACGCGCCCAATGGTTAATCAATCCATGCAATCGTCCCCTCGCAACGCCCGTCGCTGGCTGATCAGCCTGCTCGTCCTGTTGGTCATCGCCGTCCTGTGCTGGAAGTTCTGGCCCGCCGGTTCGGCCCACAAGGAGGGCGCCGACAGGACGGCGAGCGGTCATGCCGGGCGTTCGGGGATGATGCGGCCGGGCTTCGGCGGCGCGGCCGGGCCGATTCCGGTGCGGGTGGCCCCGGCGGTCACGGGCGACTTCCCGCTGTATTACAAGGCGCTGGGCACGGTGACCGCGCTCAACACCATCAACGTGCGCAGCCGGGTCGGCGGCGAGTTGGTGAAGATCAATTTCGAAGAAGGACAGATGGTCAAGGCCGGCGACTTGCTTGCAGAGATCGATCCGCGTCCGTACCAGAACGCCTTGCTCCAGGCTGAAGGCACCTTGCTGCAGAACCAGGCGCAGTTGAAAAATGCGCAGGTCGACGTCGAGCGTTATCGCGGCCTGTACAAGGAAGACAGCATTGCCAAGCAAACCCTGGACACCGCCGAAGCACTGGTCGGCCAGTACCTGGGCACGGTCAAGACCAATCAGGCGGCGGTCAACGACGCCAAGCTGAATCTCGAATTCACCAAGATCCGCGCACCGATTGCCGGTCGCGTCGGTCTGCGTCAGGTCGACGTCGGCAACCTCGTTGCGGCCAACGACACCACGTTCCTTGCAGTGATTACTCAGACCCAGCCGATCAGCGTGGTCTTCACCCTGCCGGAAAACAGCCTCGAAACCGTATTGGCCCGCTACCACAGCGGCGCCAGGCTGCCGGCCGAGGCATGGGATCGCGGCGATACCAAAATCCAGGCCAGCGGCGTGCTGCAAAGTCTCGATAACCAGATCGACGTCGCCACTGGCACCCTGAAATTCAAGGCGCGCTACGATAACCGCGACCAGTCGCTGTTCCCCAATCAGTTTGTCAACGTTCATTTGTTGGCCGACACCCTCAAAGGCGTGGTGCTGGCACCGTCGGCCGCGATTCAGTTCGGCACCAACGGCACGTTCGTTTACGCATTGGACGGCGACAAGAAAGTCACCATCCGCCAACTGAAGATCGGCGCCAGTGACGGCACCAACACCGTGGTCACCGAAGGCCTCGCCGCGGGCGATCGCGTGGTGCTGGAAGGCACCGACCGTCTGAAGGAAGGCAGTGAAGTGGAAGTGGTCAACGACAGCAATGACGTGCCGACCACCCCGACCGGCCACCTGCAAGGCAAACCCGCCGCCAGTGCACCGGACGCTGCCGCGGCTGACAAGGCCAAGAAGGGCGCATGAACATTTCGCGGCTGTTCATCCTCCGTCCGGTAGCCACCACCCTGAGCATGCTGGCCATTGTTCTGGCCGGCCTGATTGCCTATCGCTTGCTGCCAGTCTCGGCGTTGCCGCAGGTCGATTACCCGACCATTCGCGTCATGACCCTGTACCCCGGCGCCAGTCCCGACGTGATGACCAGTGCCGTCACCGCGCCGCTCGAACGTCAGTTCGGGCAGATGCCGGGCCTGACGCAAATGGCCTCGACCAGCTCCGGCGGCGCTTCGGTGCTGACCCTGCGTTTCAGCCTCGACATCAACATGGACGTCGCCGAACAGCAGGTGCAGGCCGCGATCAACGCCGCGACCAACCTGCTGCCGACCGACTTGCCGGCACCGCCGGTGTACAACAAGGTCAACCCGGCGGATACCCCGGTGCTGACCTTGGCGATCACCTCGAAAACCATGCTGCTGCCCAAGCTCAATGACCTGGTCGACACGCGCATGGCGCAGAAGATCGCCCAGATCAGCGGCGTCGGCATGGTCAGTATTGCCGGCGGTCAGCGTCAGGCCGTGCGGATCAAGGTCAACCCGGAAGCATTGGCGGCGAACAGCCTGAACCTGGAAGACGTGCGCACCCTGATCGGTGCGTCCAACGTCAACCAGCCCAAGGGTAACTTCGACGGCCCGACCCGGGTCTCGATGCTCGATGCCAACGACCAGCTGACGTCGCCCAAGGACTACGCCAACCTGATCCTCGCCTACAAGAACGGCGCGCCGCTGCGTCTGAAGGATGTGGCGGAAATCGTCGACGGTGCGGAGAACGAACGTCTCGCCGCGTGGGCCAACCAGAATCAGGCCGTGCTGCTGAACATCCAGCGTCAGCCGGGCGCCAACGTGATCGAGGTGGTCGACCGGATCAAGGCCTTGCTGCCGAGCATCACCGACAACCTGCCGGCTGGCCTCGACGTCACCGTGCTCACCGACCGCACCCAGACCATCCGCGCCTCGGTCACCGACGTGCAGCACGAACTGCTGATCGCCATCGCGTTGGTGGTGATGGTGACGTTCCTGTTTTTGCGGCGCGCCAGCGCGACGATCATTCCGTCGGTTGCGGTGCCGCTGTCGCTGATCGGTACGTTTGGCGTGATGTACCTCGCCGGCTTCTCGGTCAACAACCTGACCTTGATGGCGCTGACCATCGCGACCGGTTTTGTGGTCGACGATGCGATCGTGATGCTGGAAAACATCGCGCGCTTCATCGAGGAGGGCGACAGCCCGATGCAGGCGGCACTCAAAGGCGCCAAGCAGATCGGTTTCACCCTGATTTCCCTGACCCTGTCGCTGATCGCGGTACTGATTCCGTTGTTGTTCATGGCTGACGTGGTCGGGCGGCTGTTCCGCGAGTTCGCCATCACCCTGGCGGTGGCGATCCTGATTTCGCTGGTGGTTTCGCTGACGTTGACGCCGATGATGTGCGCACGCCTGCTCAAGCGAGAGCCAGAAGCCCACGAGCAGGGCCGTTTTTACCGGGCCAGCGGCGGCTTCATCGACTGGATGATCGCCGCCTACGGGCGCAAGTTGCAGTGGGTGCTCAAACACCAGCCGCTGACCCTGTTGGTGGCCATCGGAACGCTGGCACTGACCGTGTTCCTGTACATGGTGGTGCCCAAGGGCTTCTTCCCGGTGCAGGACACCGGGGTGATCCAGGGTATTTCCGAAGCACCGCAGTCGATTTCCTTCGCGGCGATGGGCGAGCGTCAGCAGGCGCTGGCCAAGGTGATTCTTGAAGATCCGGCGGTGGAGAGTCTGTCGTCCTACATCGGTGTCGACGGCGACAACGCCACGCTCAACAGCGGTCGTCTGCTGATCAACCTCAAGCCTCACGGCCAGCGTGACCTGAGCGCCACCGAGGTGATCGCGCGCCTGCAGCCGCAACTGGACAAACTGGTCGGCATCCGTCTGTTCATGCAACCGGTGCAGGATTTGACCATCGAGGATCGGGTCAGCCGTACCCAGTACCAGTTCAGCATGTCCTCACCGGACGCCGAATTGCTCAGCCAGTGGAGCGGGCGTCTGGTCGAAGCCTTGGCGCAGCAACCGGAATTGACCGACGTTGCCAGCGACTTGCAGGACAAAGGCTTGCAAGTCTATCTGGTGATCGACCGCGATGCGGCTTCACGCCTCGGCGTTTCGGTGCAGAACATCACCGATGCGCTGTATGACGCCTTCGGCCAGCGGCAGATCTCGACCATTTACACTCAGGCCAGCCAGTACCGCGTGGTGCTGCAGGCACAGGCCGGGGAGAAAATCGGGCCGGCGGCGCTGGACCAGATTCACGTCAAGACCACTGACGGTGCGCAGGTGCGCCTGTCGAGTCTGGCCCATGTCGAGGAGCGTCAGGCGCAACTGGCGATCACCCACATCGGCCAGTTCCCGGCGGTGATGATGTCGTTCAACCTGGCGCCCGGCGTGGCGCTGGGGCATGCGGTGGACATCATCGAACAGGTGCAGAAGGACATCGGCATGCCGATTGGCGTGCAGACCCAGTTCCAGGGCGCGGCCGAGGCATTCCAGGCCTCGCTGTCGAGCACCTTGCTGCTGATTCTGGCGGCGGTGGTGACCATGTACATCGTACTCGGCGTGCTTTACGAAAGTTACATTCACCCGATCACCATCCTCTCGACCCTGCCGTCGGCGGCGGTCGGCGCCTTGCTGGCGTTGCTGCTCAGCGGCAATGACCTGGGCATGATCGCGATCATCGGCATCATCCTGCTGATCGGCATCGTCAAGAAGAACGCGATCATGATGATCGACTTCGCCCTCGACGCCGAACGCACCCAGGGCATGGCGCCGGAACAGGCGATCTATCAGGCGGCGCTGCTGCGCTTCCGGCCGATTCTGATGACGACGCTGGCGGCGCTGTTCGGCGCCGTGCCGTTGATGCTCGCCACCGGTTCCGGGGCTGAACTGCGTCAGCCATTGGGTCTGGTGATGGTCGGCGGTCTGCTGGTGAGTCAGGTGCTGACCCTGTTCACCACGCCGGTGATCTACCTGTACTTCGATCGCCTCGGTCGGCGCTTTGGCAAGACCAATGCCGACCGTGATGAGGTGGTTGTATGAATTTGCAGCACCAAATGACCTGTGGAAGCGAGCTTGCTCGCGAAAGCGGTAAGTCAGTCACTGACGATGTTGG
Organism: Pseudomonas sp. W15Feb9B; assembly: GCF_000828175.1. Taxonomy (NCBI): domain Bacteria; kingdom Pseudomonadati; phylum Pseudomonadota; class Gammaproteobacteria; order Pseudomonadales; family Pseudomonadaceae; genus Pseudomonas; species Pseudomonas sp. W15Feb9B. The sequence goes on from NZ_JTKF01000012.1 coordinate 30,857, forward strand.
ATGTGCCGGCCTCTTCGCGAGCAAGCTCGCTCCCACAGGGGTTGGTGGTTGGAGCTGGCCTGAATGAACCTCTCCGGTCCTTTCATCAAGCGCCCGGTCGCGACCATGCTCCTGAGCCTGGCGATCATGTTGCTGGGCGGTGTCAGTTTCGGCCTGCTGCCAGTATCGCCGCTGCCGCAAATGGATTTCCCGGTGATCGTGGTCCAGGCCAGTCTGCCCGGTGCCAGTCCCGAGGTGATGGCGTCCACGGTGGCGACGCCGCTGGAGCGTTCGTTCGGCGCGATTGCCGGCGTCAACACCATGAGCAGCCGTTCCAGCCAGGGTTCGACCCGGGTCATTCTGCAATTTGACCTCGACCGCGACATCAACGGCGCGGCGCGCGAGGTGCAGGCGGCGATCAACGCTTCGCGCAACCTGTTGCCGAGCGGGATGCGCAGCATGCCGACCTACAAGAAGGTCAACCCGTCGCAGGCGCCGATCATGGTGCTGTCGCTGACCTCGGACGTGTTGGAAAAAGGCCAGCTCTATGACCTGGCCTCGACCATCCTGTCGCAGAGCCTGTCCCAGGTGCAGGGCGTGGGTGAGGTGCAGATCGGTGGCAGTTCGCTGCCGGCGGTGCGTATCGAACTCGAACCGCAGGCGCTGAACCAGTACGGCGTGGCGCTCGACGATGTACGCAAGACCATCGCCGCGGCCAACGTACGCCGGCCCAAGGGCTCGGTCGAAGACGGCGAGCGCCTGTGGCAGATCCAGGCCAACGACCAGTTGGAGAAAGCCAAGGATTACGAGTCGCTGATCATCCATTACAAGGACGGCGCGGCTCTGCGTCTGAAGGACGTGGCCAAGGTCAGCGACGGCGTCGAAGACCGTTACAACAGCGGTTTCTTCAACGATGATGCGGCGGTGCTGCTGGTGATCAACCGCCAGGCCGGCGCCAACATCATCGAGACGGTCAACGAGATCAAGGCGCAGTTGCCGGCCTTGCAAGCGGTGCTGCCGGCCAGCGTGAAGCTGAATCTGGCGATGGACCGCTCGCCGGTGATCAAGGCCACGCTGCACGAAGCGGAAATGACCTTGCTGATCGCTGTGGCGCTGGTGATTCTGGTGGTGTTCCTGTTCCTGGGTAACTTCCGCGCCTCGCTGATTCCGACGCTAGCGGTGCCGGTGTCGCTGGTCGGCACGTTCGCGGTGATGTACCTCTACGGTTTTTCGCTGAATAACCTGTCGCTGATGGCGTTGATTCTGGCTACAGGGCTGGTGGTGGACGATGCCATCGTGGTGCTGGAAAACATTTCCCGGCACATCGACGAAGGCGTCAAACCGATGCAGGCCGCGTACCTCGGGGCCAAGGAAGTCGGTTTTACCTTGTTGTCGATGAACGTGTCGCTGGTGGCGGTGTTCCTGTCGATCCTGTTCATGGGCGGTATTGTCGAAAGCCTGTTCCGCGAGTTTTCCATCACCCTGGCGGCGGCGATCGTGGTGTCGCTGGTGGTCTCGCTGACGCTGACGCCGATGCTCTGCGCGCGCTGGCTCAAGCCGCATACGCCGGGCCAGGAAAACCGTTTGCAACGCTGGAGCCGCAAGACCAACGACTGGATGGTCGGCAAATATGCGACCAGCCTCGACTGGGTGTTGCGCCACCGCCGCCTGACCTTGCTCAGCCTGATCATCACCGTAGGTGTCAACGTCGCGCTGTACGTGGTGGTGCCGAAGACGTTCATGCCGCAGCAGGACACCGGCCAGTTGATCGGTTTCGTGCGGGGCGACGACGGCCTGTCGTTCAGCGTGATGCAGCCGAAAATGGAAACCTTCCGCCGCGCCGTGCTCAAGGACGAAGCGGTCGAGAGCGTGGCCGGGTTCATCGGTGGCACCAACGGCACCAATAACGCGTTCATGCTGGTGCGCCTGAAGCCGATCAAGGAACGCAACCTGTCGGCGCAGAAAGTCATCGAACGCCTGCGCAAGGAGATGCCCAAGGTCCCCGGCGCCCAGTTGATGCTGATGGCGGATCAGGACCTGCAGTTCGGCGGCGGCCGCGAACAGACCACCTCGCAATACAGCTACATCCTGCAAAGCGGAGACCTGGGCGCCCTGCGCGAGTGGTACCCGAAAGTGGTGACCGCGCTGCGCGCACTGCCGGAGCTGACTGCGATTGATGCCCGCGAAGGACGCGGTGCGCAGCAGGTGACGCTGATCGTCGACCGCGATCAGGCCAAGCGCCTCGGGGTCGACATGAACATGGTCACGGCGGTGCTGAACAACGCCTACAGCCAGCGGCAGATTTCGACCATCTACGACAGCCTCAACCAGTATCAGGTGGTGATGGAGGTCAATCAGAAGTACGCGCAGGATCCGGTCACCCTCAATCAGGTGCAGGTGATTACCGCTGACGGTGCGCGGATTCCGTTGTCGACCATTGCCCATTACGAAAACAGCCTGGAGGACGACCGCGTCAGCCACGAAGGCCAGTTCGCCTCCGAAAGCATTGCCTTCGACATGGCCGAAGGGGTGACTGTGGAGCAGGGCAGTGCCGCCATCGAGCGGGCGATTGCCAAGGTCGGTCTGCCGGAAGACGTGATCGCGAAAATGGCCGGCACCGCCGATGCCTTTGCCGCGACGCAGAAGAGCCAGCCGTTCATGATCCTCGGTGCATTGCTCGCGGTGTATCTGGTGCTCGGTGTGCTATATGAAAGCTACATTCACCCGCTGACGATTCTTTCGACCTTGCCGTCGGCCGGGGTCGGCGCGTTGCTCTCGATCTACGCGCTGGGCGGCGAGTTCAGCCTGATTTCGCTGCTCGGATTGTTCCTGCTGATCGGGGTGGTGAAGAAAAACGCCATTCTGATGATCGACCTGGCTCTGCAACTGGAACGCCATCAGGGCCTGTCGCCGCTGGAGTCGATCCGCAGCGCCTGTCTGCAACGGCTGCGGCCGATTCTGATGACCACCCTGGCGGCAATCCTCGGTGCCTTGCCGCTGTTGCTCAGCCGTGCGGAAGGCGCGGAAATGCGCCAGCCCCTGGGTTTGACCATCATCGGCGGCCTGATCTTCAGTCAGGTCCTGACCCTTTACACCACGCCTGTGGTTTACCTCTATCTCGACAAGCTGCGCCATCGCTTCAACAAGTGGCGTGGCGTGCGTACTGACGCTGCTCTGGAAACTCCGCTATGACCGACCGTTCGCTTCTCAATCTGGCCACTGCGCGCGGTTCGCGCCTGTTGAGCCTGTCGCTGTGCGTGGCGATGCTCAGTGCCTGCGCCGTCGGCCCGGACTATCAGCGCCCGCAGACTGCCGAGGTTGCACAGTACAAAGAGGCCGAGGGCTGGCGCCAGGCCAATCCGAGTGACGCGCTGGCGCGCGGTGCCTGGTGGGAGTTGTATGGCGATCAGCAGCTCAATGGCCTGATCGAGAAACTCAACAGCTCCAACCAGACCGTGGCGCAATCCGAAGCGCAGTACCGTCAGGCCCAGGCCTTGGTGCGCAGTGCCCGTGGGGCGTTTTACCCCAGTGTCGACCTGAGCGTGGGCAAGACCCGCACCAGTCAGGGCACCGGCAGCAGCAGTTCGAGCCTGAGCAGTTCTTCCAGCGGGATTCGCGATACCTACAACGCGCAGTTGGGCGTGAGTTGGGAAGCGGATATCTGGGGCAAATTGCGCCGAGGCCTGGAGGCCAACGAGGCCAGCGCCCAAGCGAGCTTCGCCGATCTGGCCGCGATGCGTCTGAGCCAGCAGTCGGAACTGGTGCAGAACTACCTGCAACTGCGGGTGATCGATCAGCAGAAACGTTTGCTTGAAGCCACGGTCGCGGCCTACGAGAAATCCCTGCAAATGACCCAGAACCAGTACCGCGCTGGGATCTCCGGGCGCGATGCGGTGGCGCAGGCGCAGACCCAGTTGAAAACCACCCAGGCCGATCTGGTGGACCTGATCTGGCAACGGGCGCAATTCGAAAATGCCATCGCCGTGCTCACCGGGCAGGCGCCGGCCGAGTTCAGCATCGCCGAGACCCAGAACATCCCGAACCTGCCGCAGATTCCTCTGAGCCTGCCGTCGCAGTTGCTGGAGCGCCGCCCGGACATCGCCTCGGCGGAGCGCTCGGTGATCGCTGCCAACGCCAATATCGGTGTGGCCAAAGCCGCGTATTACCCGGATCTGACGTTGAGCATGAGCGGCGGCTACAGCAGCAGTACCTCGAAAAATCTTTTGACCATACCCAACCGTTTCTGGTCGGTCGGGCCGAAACTGGACTTGCCGATCTTCGACGGTGGCATCCGTTCGGCCGAGGTTGACCGTACCGAGGCGGTGTACGACCAGACTGTCGCCAAGTACCGCCAGACGGTGCTCGATGGTTTCCGTGAAGTGGAAAACTATCTGGTGCAACTGAAGGTGTATGAAGACGAGGCGGCGGTGCGTCAGGAAGCACTGGATGCGGCGCGCGACTCGCTGCGTCTGACCCAGAATCAGTACAAGGCCGGCTTGATTGCCTACATCGATGTGGTTGTGGTGCAAGCCACGGCGCTGAGCAACGAGCGCACTGTGCTCAATATCCTGCAGAGCCGGCTGATCGCCAGTGTGCAATTGATTGCAGCGCTGGGTGGCGGCTGGGACGGTCAACTGGCCACCGAATAAATCGTGTAGGAGCTGCGGCACGCTGAGATCTTTTGATCTTAAAAAAACAAGGTCAAAAGATCGCAGCGTGCCGCAGCTCCTACAGGTTGTGATGGTTGCTCCAGAGCCTCGCAAAACCATCAAACAAGCGTTTCATCGGGTTGATGGCAAAATGATTACTTTGTCAGTGCGTTCTTCCGCGCAATCAGTACAATCGCCGCATTTGCCCGGCCGAGAATGGACGCAGTACGGCGCGGGTGGTCGCGAGAATCTTCATGCTCATCGGTAATTATTCCTTCACCCTGGTTTTCATTTCTTTGTGTGTGGCGATCCTCGCGTCCTACACCGCGCTCGACTTGACCGGGCGCATCGCCAGCGCCCGTGGGCGCGCAGTGCATTTCTGGACGGCCGGCGGTGCACTGGCGATGGGTGTCGGCGTCTGGTCGATGCATTTCATAGGCATGCTCGCCTTCAAGCTGCCGATCGAACTGGGTTACGACATTGCGATTACCGCGCTGTCGCTGCTGATTGCCGTGCTGTCCTGCGGGTTTGCCCTGTGGCTGGTCAGCCAGCCGAAACTGCCGATCCTGCAGTTGGGTTTCGGCGCCTTGATCATGGGCGCCGGCATCAGCGCCATGCATTACACCGGCATGGCCGCGCTGCGCATGACGCCGGGCATCGATTACGACCCGACCCTGTTCGGCGCCTCATTGCTGATTGCGGTCGGTGCTTCGGCGGCGGCGTTATGGATCGCCTTTCGCCTGCGCCAGCACTCGCCTTATGTACGCCTGATTCGCGGCGGTGCGGCAATCATCATGGGCATTGCCATTGTCGGCATGCACTACACCGGCATGGCTGCGGCGCAGTTTCCCGCAGGCAGTTTCTGCGGCGCGACGCTCGCCGGTCTCAAGGGTAACGGCCTCGACAATCTGGTGCTGATCACCACGCTGGCAGTGCTGTCGATCGCCTTGCTGACCTCGATTCTCGATGCTCGCCTCGAAGCACGCACCGCCGATCTGGCGCATTCGCTGACCCTGGCCAACCGTGAGCTGACGCAACTGGCGTTGCACGATACCCTGACGGGCCTGCCGAACCGCATGCTGCTGGACGACCGGATCAATCAGGCGATGAAGAAGGTCGAGGAGCAGGGCGGCTGTTTTGCGTTGATGTTCATCGATCTGGACGGTTTCAAACCAGTCAACGATGCCTTTGGCCACCACATGGGCGACCAGTTGCTGCGCGAAGTCGGGGTGCGCCTGCGTGAGGATTTGCGCAGTCAGGACACGCTGGCGCGAATTGGCGGCGACGAGTTCGTGCTGCTGGTGCGTCTGACCGAGCCCAACGATGCCCTGAGCCTGGCAGCGCGCCAGGTCGGCCTGATCGGCCAGTCATTTCGCGTGGCCGAGCATGAGTTGCAGATTTCCGCCAGCGTCGGCATCGCCCTGTACCCGGGTAATGGCCAGAGCGCTCAGGAACTGCTGATGAACGCCGATGCGGCGATGTATCACGCCAAGGGCGGCGGTAAAAACGGCTACAGCTTCTTCGATGCCTCGATGAACAGCAACGCACGCAAGCAGCTGCAGCTGCTGCAAGATCTGCGCGCCGCGCTGGAGCACCGGCAGTTCAGCCTGTATTTCCAGCCCAAATTCGACGCTGCCAGCGGTCGTCCGGTGGGGGCCGAAGCGTTGCTGCGCTGGCAGCATCCGACCCAGGGCATGTTGCTGCCGGACAAGTTCATCGATCTGGCGGAGAAGACTGGCCTGATCATCGCCATCGGCGACTGGGTGCTCAACGAGGCCTGCCGGCAGATGCGCGAATGGTATGTGCTCGGTTACACCGACTGGCGCATTGCAGTGAACCTCTCGGCGTTACAGTTCTGCCACGCGGGGCTGGTACAGAGCGTGGCCCGGGCGCTGGCCACGCATCATTTGCCGGCCAACAGCCTGACGCTGGAAATCACTGAAACCACGGCCATGAGTGACGCCGATGCCAGCATGACGGTGTTGCAGGAGTTGTCGGACATGGGCGTCGACCTGTCGATCGACGACTTCGGTACCGGCTATTCGAGCCTGATGTACCTCAAGCGTTTGCCGGCCAACGAACTGAAGATCGACCGAGGGTTTGTCCGCGATCTGGAGCACGACAGCGATGACGCGGCCATCGTCTCGGCGATTGTGGCGCTGGGGCAGGCACTCGGTTTGCGCATTGTTGCCGAGGGCGTGGAGACTGGCGTACAGCAGGACTTCCTCACGCAGTTGGGCTGTGATTCGTTGCAGGGCTATCTGTTGGGCCATCCGATGCCGGCTGACGCGTTCATGCAGAACCTCACCCGTGGAAAGGCTCAGGCGGCTGTCTGACTGCAAACGGTGGCGAGGGAGCAAGCTCCCTCACCACAAAAAACATCTCAGTCTCATGCAGGGTTTTGTCTTGGACAGAGCCCATGCAAAACCGCCCAATGACGGTTATTCTTCACCCCGACTGTTACGTGTGCATTGGGGGAAGGGCCAGCATGGATAAAGTCATGGTAATCACCGGTGGCGGGCGCGGAATCGGCGCCGCTACGGCGTTGTTGGCTGCCGGGCAGGGCTATCGGATCTGCATCAACTATCAGTCGGATGAACAGGCCGCGCAAAGCGTGCTGGAGCAAGTGCGGGCGCTGGGGGCGCAAGCCATTGCGGTGCGCGCCGATGTCAGCATCGAAGACGAAGTCATCGCACTGTTTCACCGGGTCGACACCGAGCTGGGACGGGTCACCGCACTGGTGAACAATGCGGGCACCGTCGGCCATAAGTCGCGGGTCGATGAAATGTCCGAATTCCGCATTCTCAAAATCATGAAAACCAACGTCCTGGCGCCGATCCTCTGCGCCAAGCACGCGATCCTGCGCATGTCGCCCAAGCACGGCGGGCAGGGTGGCAGCATCGTCAACGTCTCCTCGGTCGCCGCACGCCTGGGCTCGCCGAACGAGTACGTCGACTACGCCGCGTCCAAAGGCGCGCTCGACACCTTCACCATCGGTCTGTCCAAGGAAGTGGCGGGCGAGGGCATTCGCGTCAACGCGGTGCGTCCGGGCTACATCTACACCGACTTCCATGCGCTGAGCGGCGATCCGGTTCGGGTCAGCAAGCTTGAGTCGGCGATTCCGATGGCTCGGGGCGGGCGCCCGGATGAAGTGGCGGAGGCGATTGTCTGGTTGCTGTCGGACAAGGCTTCTTATGCGACGGGGACGTTTGTTGATCTGGGTGGTGGGCGTTGATCTTTGGGATTTGTGCTGGCTGATCTGGCCTCATCGCTGGCAAGCCGGCTCCCACAGGTTTCTGTGTCGTACACAATATTTGCGACTGACATCGATCACTGTGGGAGCTGGCTTGCCAGCGATAGGGCCAGCACAGGCAATATCGGGCTGTCAGAACGACCGCACAATCCGCCCCAGCGTCTCCATCGCCTTTTCCGAATCTTCGGTCCACGGGCTGCCGTAATTCAAGCGAATACAATTCCTGAAGCGCTGGGTTGGCGAGAAGATCGGCCCTGGCGCGATGCTGATGCCCTGCGCCAATGCCATCTGAAACAACTTCAAGGAATCCATCTGCGGCGGCAATTCCAGCCACAAAAAGTAGCCCCCCGCCGGCTGGCTGACCCGGGTCTGCGCCGGGAAGTAGCGGGCAATCGCCGCGAGCATCGCGCTTTGCTGTTCTTCCAAGGCATAGCGCAGTTTGCGCAGATGGCGGTCGTAGCCACCGTGTTGCAGGTAGTCGGCAATCGCCGCTTGCGCCGGCATTGAAGCGCACAGCGAGGTCATCAGTTTCAGCCGTTCGATTTTCTGTGCATAGCGCCCGGCAGCGACCCAGCCAATGCGGTAGCCGGGGGCCAGACTCTTGGCGAACGAACCGCAGTGCATCACCAGCCCTTCGGTGTCGAACGCCTTGGCCGGTTTCGGTGCCTGCTGACCATAATAGAGTTCGGCGTAGACATCGTCCTCGATCAGCGGCACCTGATGTCGGCGCAGCAGTTCCACCAGTTCCTGTTTCTTCGCCTCGGGCATGGTCGCACCCATCGGGTTCTGGAAACTGGTCATGCACCAGCAGGCCTTGATCGGATGGCGTTCCAGGGTCTGGGCGAGCACGCCGAGGTCGATGCCATCGCGCGGGTGCACGGGGATTTCCACGGCTTTGAGTTTCAAGCGCTCCAGCACTTGCAGGCTGGCGTAGAACGCCGGGGCTTCGATGGCCACCAGATCGCCCGGTTCGGTCACTGCTTGCAGGCACAGGTTCAGCGCTTCGAGGGCGCCGTTGGTGATCAGCAGTTCTTCCATGGGCAGCATCAGCCCGCCGACCATGTAGCGCAGGGCAATCTGCCGACGCAGTTGCGGGTTGCCCGGCGACATGTCGGTGACCACCATGCGCGGGTCCATCTCCCGCGCTGCGCTGGCCAGCGAGCGCGACAGGCGCTGCAACGGGAACAGGGTCGGGCTGGGGAACGCCGAGCCGAAGGGCACGGTGCTCGGGTCCTTGATCGATTCGAGCACCGAGAACACCAGTTCGCTGACGTCGACTTCGGTGGAGTCGTTGACGTGGCTACTGATCACCGGCTCGGAAAACGGACTCGGCGCGTGGGTGTTGACGAAGTAGCCGGAGCGCGGCCGCGCGCGGATCAGACCGCGACGTTCGAGTAGGTAATAGGCCTGGAACACCGTGGACGGGCTGACCCCGTAAGTCTGGCTGGCGTAGCGCACCGACGGCACTCGCTGCCCGGGGCCGAGGACGCCGGAGCGGATCAGTTCAGCGATGTCGTCGGCGAATTTTTCGTAGCGTTTCATCGGTATCCCGCGATGGACTGAATTCGGATTGCTTTTTGTGGCGAGGGAGCTTGCTCCCGCTGGGCTGCGCAGCGGCCCCAAAAGCTTGTGAGTGCTGCGCACTCAAGCGGGAGCAAGCTCCCTCGCCACAGGTATCGCAGTGTCAAAAGAGAGCTGCATCTTAAAGGCTCAGCGATTCATCGGCGCCACAAACCTGCTTTTCGCCACACTGTAAATCTGCGGCTCGTCGCTGTCGGCGATCTTGAAGCTCAAGGTCTGCGAGCTGCTGGCCGGGCGTTCTGTGGTCATCGCCACCGATACCGGCACATCGACAATCTCACCCGGCGCCAGGCTCAGTTCGGTCTTGCCCTGTAACTGGAAGCCTTCGCCATCCACCAGGCTCAGGGTGTAGTCCTGGCGCTGCTGGGTCTTGTTGATGACCTTGAGGGTGTAGATGTTTTCGATCTGTCCCTGACCGTTCTCGCGGAACAGTCCGCGATCCTTGGTCACGTCCAGCGAGACCATGGGCCGTTCGACCAAAGCCAGTGCCAGTGCGCCGATCATCACCAGCAGCACCGCGACGTAGCCGATCAGCCTTGGCCGCAGCAGGTGGGTCTTGCCACCCTGCAATTCGCGCTCGGAACTGTAGCGGATCAAGCCGCGCGGGTAATTCATTTTGTCCATGATCGAATCGCAGGCGTCGATGCACGCCGCGCAGCCGATGCATTCCATCTGCAAACCGTCGCGGATGTCGATGCCGGTCGGGCAGACCTGCACGCACAACTGGCAATCGATGCAATCGCCGAGACCGGCTTCGGCGGGCTTCACGTCGCGTTTGCGCGGGCCACGGTTTTCGCCACGGGCCGCGTCATAGGAAATCGCCAGGGTGTCCTTGTCGAACATCACGCTCTGGAATCGCGCATACGGGCACATGTGCATGCACACCGCTTCGCGCAACCAGCCGGCGTTGATGTACGTGGCAGCGGTGAAGAACAACACCCAGAACAGGCTGACCCCGCCGATCTGCAGGGTGAACAGCTCTTCGGCCAGCGGGCGAATCGGTGTGAAGTAGCCGACGAAGGTCAGCCCGGTCATCACGCTGATCGCCAGCCACAAGGTGTGCTTGGCGGCGCGCCGCGCCAGTTTGTTCAGGCCCCACGGCGCTGCTTGCAGTTTGATGCGCTGGTTGCGCTCGCCTTCGGTGACTTTCTCGCACCACATGAAAATCCATGTCCACGAGCTCTGCGGACAGGTGTAACCGCACCAGACCCGGCCAGCGAACACGGTGATGGCGAACAGACCGAACGCAGCAATGATCAGCAGCGCCGAGAGCAGGATGAAATCCTGTGGCCAGAAGGTCGCGCCGAAGATGTGGAATTTGCTTTCGGCGAGGTCCCACAGTACGGCCTGACGACCGCCCCAGTTCAACCACACGGTGCCGAAAAACAGCAAAAACAGAAACCCTGCGCCGCTGATGCGCAGGCGGCGGAACAGCCCGGTGAAACTGCGCGTGTGGATCTGCTTGTCGGTGGAGCCGGCCTTCGCCTTCATTGGGCGACCTGGCACATTTTTAATGGTGGGGCTTGCGTCTACGGTTCGGACGGGGATTTGTTCGCTCATGGTCATTCGCTCATCAGCCTCCATCAGGCGAACGAACTATGAGCGCCGATCTGTTTGCATAACAGACTCAGCTATTTGAATAAAAAGCGGATCAGATGGCGTCTGAGCGACGCCCTGCGACAACTTGAAGCAGCCCGCAGGCGCAGGCGCAAACGCCTATCGCAGGCGTCTGCACCGGGTGTTGATCAGGGTCAGTCAAATCACCGAATCACTCTCGTCAGCCTTCAGGTGCTTGCGGCCGTCTTTCGCGCCGGCGACGGTCAAGGCATCGGCCTCTGCTTCAGTGATGTAAACGCGCCGGCTTTCAATTTCCACGAACGACATGGCTTTTTCGCTATCCGTTTTGACTTCCAGGGTGTCGCAGATACGAATTTCTTCGCCATTTTCGACGGTGAAAAAACACACTTTTGATTCGGGGTTGGATTCATCGATTCGAACGGGCATGAGGCTGTCCTTTTTTCATGGGTACCTGACAAGTTAGGGCGCGCGCGTGGCCGATCGTTCTGCGCAACTGATTAATGGTCGCTGCTGTCCATCCATTAACGACAAATAAAAAGGACGGAGCGATGAACGCCTGGTGGGATGAAGTGTGGGAAACGCTGCAAGCGGAGTTCGCCGACATCGGCGACGCTTCGCAACTGACGCGCATCACCGTGCGCCTGCTGATGGCGGCGGTGCTCGGCGGGATTCTTGGTTTCGAACGTGAGCACAAAGGCAAGGCCGCCGGGGTGCGCACGCACATGTTGGTGGCACTCGGCGCTGCGCTGTTTGTGCTGGTGCCGCAAACCAGCGGGGCGGAGTCCGATGCCATGAGCCGGGTGTTGCAGGGCGTGATCGCCGGGATCGGTTTTCTTGGCGCCGGAACCATCCTGAAAAACAAGGAAGGCGATGAGGGCCATGTCAAAGGGCTGACCACTGCAGCCGGGTTGTGGATGACGGCGGCGATCGGCGTGGCGGCGGGGTTGGGCAGGGAAGCGACTGCACTGCTCAGCACGTTGTTGGCGTTGGGGATTTTCAGCGTAATGCCACGGGTGGTCAGGTTGTTCGAGAAAGAAGACGAGAAAAACCAGCATCTGTGAACACTGCGAACAACCTGTAGGAGCTGCCGCAGGCTGCGATCTTTTGACTTTGATTTTTAAAAACAAGATCAAAAGATCGCAGCCTGCGGCAGCTCCTACAGGGGGGCGGTGCCGTCAGACGATGACGGGCGGCATCGTTGTCGGCGGTTCTTCCTTCGGCGGTGGCGTGGTGCCTGGGGGTTCCTGCTCGGGAATCGGCTGCGGTTCGGTCTCGGGCAAGGTGGGTTTGTCGATGTTCGGATCAGGCGTTTCTGCCGGGATCGGGATGTTCATCTGTAGACCTCCGTGTGGCACATGGCGTGAGAAGTGCTTAAGTGGATTGACCACCTGCTGGCGAATTCGATCCGCTTTTTTGCCCAGGCAAATCCCTGTGAACTTTTCCCCGCGCCGGTCGCTCGGAACCTAAGTGAGTTCATGTCGGGGCCGGTGCCTCCTTGTGGACACGGATCCGGCACAAGAGCGTCCTTGGGGCGTAAAGGAGAGAGGCTCGATGTCCGCTGAAAAACCTTCAGAGCAGAGCTACAACCCGCACATGCCGCTGTCGCAGGCGTTGCTGCTGCCGCGCATCGTGATCGAAAACACCATGCCGACCCTCGATGGCGGGCAGTTTGCTGTGAAGTCGATCGTCGAGCGTGACGTGATCGTCACCAGCAAGGTCTTTGCCGACGGCCACGACAAGCTGGCGGTGCGCATCCGCTGGCGCGCGGAGGGCGAAGAGAGCTGGCACAGCGAGGTGATGAACGAGTTGGGCAATAACAGTTGGCAGGGGCAGTTTCGTCCCGAACGCCAGGGTCGCTACCTGTATTGCATCGAAGCGTGGATTGATCACTTCGCCAGTTTCCAGTACGAACTGGAGAAAAAGCACAACGCCGCCGTCCCGGTATCGCTCGAACTGCAGGAAGGCCGCACCATGGTGCAGCAGGCCGCCGAGCGCAGCGACGGTCAGCTCAGCGAACAACTCGCCGCACTGCATCATGAATTGTCCGGTCTGCTCGAAACCGAGCAGGTGGCGCTGTTTCTGCACTCGCGCAGTGCGCAATTGATGGCGCAGGCCGATCACCGTGCCTATCTGAGCTTGAGTGCCGAATTCCCGGTGGATGTTGAACGGGAACTGGCCGAGTTTGCCAGTTGGTATGAGCTGTTTCCGCGCTCGATCACCGACGATCCCAAGCGTCACGGCACGTTCAACGACGTGCACGCGCGCCTGCCGATGATTCAGGACATGGGTTTTGACGTGTTGTATTTCACGCCGATCCACCCCATCGGCCGCGCCCATCGCAAGGGTCGCAACAATTCCCTGACCGCAGGTCCCGAGGATCCCGGTAGCCCGTACGCGATCGGGAGCGAGGAGGGTGGGCACGAAGCGATTCACTCGCAGCTCGGCACCCGCGAAGACTTCCGCCGGCTGGTGGCCGCCGCCGCTGAGCATGGTCTGGAGATCGCCCTCGATTTCGCCATCCAGTGTTCCCAGGATCACCCGTGGCTCAAGCAGCATCCGGGCTGGTTCAACTGGCGCCCGGACGGCACGATCAAATACGCGGAAAACCCGCCGAAGAAATACCAGGACATCGTCAACGTCGACTTCTATGCGCCGGACGCGATCCCCAGTCTGTGGGTCGAGCTGCGCGATATCGTGGTCGGTTGGGTCAACGAAGGCGTGAAGATCTTTCGCGTCGACAATCCGCACACCAAACCGCTGCCGTTCTGGCAATGGCTGATTGCCGATGTGCGGGCGCTGCACCCGGAAGTGATCTTCCTCGCCGAGGCGTTCACCACGCCGGCGATGATGGCGCGGCTGGGCAAGGTCGGTTACAGCCAGAGCTACACCTATTTCACCTGGCGTAATACCAAGTCCGAGTTGGCGACCTATTTCACTGAGCTCAATGAGTCGCCATGGCGTGAATGCTACCGGCCGAACTTCTTCGTCAACACGCCGGACATCAACCCGGCGTTCCTGCATGAGTCGGGGCGTCCGGGCTTTCTCATTCGCGCGGCGCTGGCGACCATGGGTTCGGGCCTGTGGGGCATGTATTCCGGTTATGAGCTGTGTGAATCGGCGCCGGTGCCGGGCAAGGAGGAATACCTTGATTCGGAGAAGTACGAGATCCGCGTCCGCGACTTCAATGCACCCGGCAACATCATTGCCGAAATTGCCCAGCTCAATCGCATCCGCCGGCAGAACCCGGCGCTGCACACGCACCTGGGCCTGAAAATCTACAACGCCTGGAACGACAACATTTTGTATTTCGGCAAGCGCAGCTTTGATGGCAGCAATTTCATTCTGGTGGCGGTGAGCCTCGATCCGCACAACGTGCAGGAAGCCAATTTCGAATTGCCGCTGTGGGAGATGGGCCTGCCCGACGATGCAACCACCCACGGTGAGGACTTGATGAACGGGCATCGCTGGGACTGGCACGGCAAGTATCAGTTCATGCGCATTGACCCGGCGTACCAGCCGTTCGGGATCTGGCGGATTACTGCCGCGTAAGGTCGTGCACAGAACCTTGTGGCGAGGGAGCTTGCTCCCGCTCGGCTGCGCAGCAGTCGTAACCCAAGTGAATGCGGTGCATCAGAACAAATGCAATGGGGCTGCTTCGCAACCCAGCGGGAGCAAGCTCCCTCGCCACAGGTATTAGCCGCGTGGCTTTCCAGATTTGAACAGGAGTTTCACATGGCGAAGAAACCCAAGGCAGCCACCTTCATCAAAGACCCGCTCTGGTACAAGGATGCGGTGATCTATCAAGTTCACGTCAAATCGTTTTTCGACTCCAACAATGACGGGATCGGCGACTTTCCCGGCCTGATCGCCAAACTTGACTACATCGCCGAACTCGGCGTCAACACCATCTGGCTGTTGCCGTTCTACCCGTCGCCACGCCGGGATGACGGTTACGACATCGCCGAATACCGCGGCGTGCACAGCGACTACGGGACCATGGCCGACGCCAAGCGCTTCATCGCCGAGGCGCACAAACGTGGCTTGCGGGTGATCACCGAGCTGGTCATCAACCACACCTCCGATCAGCACCCGTGGTTCCAGCGGGCGCGCAAGGCCAAACCCGGCTCGGCGGCGCGGGACTTCTATGTGTGGTCGGATGACGATCAGAAGTACGACGGCACCCGGATCATCTTTCTCGACACCGAAAAGTCCAACTGGACCTGGGATCCGGTCGCCGGCCAATACTTTTGGCACCGCTTCTATTCGCACCAGCCCGACCTCAACTTCGACAACCCGCAAGTGATGAAAGCCGTGTTGTCGGTGATGCGCTACTGGCTGGACATGGGCATCGACGGTCTGCGCCTTGACGCCATTCCGTACCTGATCGAACGCGACGGCACCAATAATGAAAACCTGCCCGAGACCCATGACGTCCTCAAGCAGATCCGGGCCGAGATCGACGCCAACTACCCGGACCGCATGCTGCTGGCCGAGGCCAACCAATGGCCGGAAGACACTCAGCTGTACTTCGGCGACACCGATGCCGAGGGCGTCAACGGTGACGAATGCCACATGGCCTTTCACTTCCCGCTGATGCCGCGCATGTACATGGCGCTGGCCCAGGAAGATCGCTTCCCGATCACCGACATTCTGCGGCAAACCCCGGAAATTCCTGCCAATTGCCAGTGGGCGATTTTTTTGCGCAATCACGATGAGCTGACGCTGGAGATGGTCACCGATAAAGAGCGCGACTACCTGTGGAACTACTACGCCGCTGACCGCCGCGCGCGGATCAACCTTGGCATTCGTCGGCGTCTGGCACCGTTGATGGAGCGTGATCGTCGCCGCGTCGAGTTGCTCAACAGCCTGCTGCTGTCGATGCCCGGCACGCCGACCCTGTATTACGGCGACGAAATCGGCATGGGCGACAACATTTACCTCGGCGACCGCGACGGCGTGCGTACGCCGATGCAATGGTCGATTGACCGCAATGGCGGTTTCTCCCGCGCCGATCCGGCGAGCCTGGTGCTACCACCGATCATGGACCCGCAATACGGTTACCTGTCGGTGAACGTCGAAACCCAGGCCGGTGATCCGCATTCGCTGCTCAACTGGACGCGGCGCATGCTCGCCGTGCGCAAGCAGTCCAAGGCCTTCGGGCGCGGCACGCTGAAGATGCTCTCGCCGAGCAACCGACGCATCCTGGCCTACACCCGCGAGTTCACCGACGCTGACGGCAAGCACGAAATCATTCTTTGCGTGGCCAACGTCTCGCGCAGCGCGCAGGCAGCAGAACTCGATCTGTCGGCCTACGTCGGCATGGTCCCGGTGGAGATGCTTGGCGGTAACGCGTTCCCGCCCATCGGCCAGTTGAACTTCCTGCTGACCCTGGCGCCGTATGGCTTCTATTGGTTCGCCCTCGCGGCGGAAAACCAGATGCCGAGCTGGCACGTCGAACCGGCGCAGAGCCTGCCCGACTTCACCACGCTGGTGCTGAAAAAACGCATGGAAGAACTGCTTGAAGCGCCGACCCGCAACACTCTGGAGCAGAGCATTCTGCCGAGCTGGCTGCAGAACCGCCGCTGGTTTGCCGGCAAGGACGCGGCCATCGAGCAGGTCAATCTGGCCTACGGCGTGCGTTTCGGCGATGCCCAGCATCCGGTGCTGCTCAGTGAGATCGAAGTCACCAGCGCCGGGCAGACCAGCCGCTATCAACTGCCGTTCGGGTTTATCTCGGAAGATCAGGTCGGGGCGGCGCTGCCGCAGCAATTGGCCTTGTCCCGAGTACGCCGCGGACGTCAGGTGGGGCTGATCACTGATGCGTTCAGCCTCGAAACGTTTGTGCACGCCGTGCTGCAAGGCATGCAGAGCAGCACCGTGCTCAACTCCGAACAGGGCGAGATACGTTTCGCACCGACTGCGCAGCTGGAAAAACTTGGCCTCGGCGCTGAATCCGAGGTGCGTTATCTGTCGGCCGAGCAGTCGAACAGTTCGGTGGTGATCGGCAATAGCCTGGTGCTGAAGCTGATCCGCAAAGTCGCCTCGGGGGTGCACCCGGAACTGGAAATGAGCGCCTACCTGACCGAGGCCGGGTTCGAGAACATCTCGCCGCTGCTGGGTTCGGTGATTCGCCGTGATGCCCAAGGCGAAGACAATCTGCTGATGATCGCCCAAGGCTATCTGAGCAATCAGGGCGATGCCTGGGAATGGACGCAGAACAACCTCGAACGGGCGCTGCGCGATGAACTGGCCGACGCCATGTCCGAGCAGGAACAGCATTACAACGCCCTCGGCGAGCTCAAGGACTTTGCCGGCATGCTCGGCCAGCGTCTGGGCGAAATGCATCAAGTACTCGCGGCGCCGAGCGACAATCCCGATTTCGCCCCGCAAACCACCAGTGCCAAAGACGCCCAAGCCACCGGCAAGGACGTTGCCGCGCAGGTCGAGCATGCGCTGAAGCTGCTCAAGCAACATCAAAGTCATCTGAGCGCGGCGGATCAGAAAATGGTCGCGCGGCTGCTGGACAACAAAAAAATCATCCTCGGCCATGTGCAGGAACTCGCGCAGAAAGCCGTGGGCGGCCTGCGCATTCGGGTCCACGGTGACCTGCACCTGGGCCAAGTGCTGGTGATCAAGGGCGATGCCTATCTGATCGACTTCGAAGGTGAACCGGCGCGGCCGCTGCACGAACGGCGTGGCAAACACAGTCCGTACAAGGACGTCAGCGGCGTGCTGCGGTCCTTCGATTACGCGGCGGCCATGACCATCAATGTGCATAACGTCGATCACAGTGCGGAGTCGGAAGCGGCCCGGCATCGGGTTGCCGAGCGCTACCTGCGTGAGGCACGCGAGGCATTTGTTCAGGCATATCGCCAAGCGGCGGCTAGTCTTGATCATGCCTGGCAGGATCCTGCGGGTGCCGACGCAGCGCTCGCGCTGTTCGGCCTGGAGAAGGCGGCCTATGAAGTGGCCTATGAAGCCGAAAATCGCCCCACGTGGCTGCCCGTGCCGTTGCACGGTTTGTATGGGTTATTGACGGGGCTTAAACCCTTTTCCGATCTTGGTGGAGAGTAGTCATGAGTGTCTCAAACAAGGAACAGGGTCACGCTAAAGAAGCGTTATTGCCGACGGCGCAAGACATCGACGCGTTGGTACGTGCGGAACATCACGACCCGTTTTCCATTCTCGGCCCGCACGGTGATGGTGCCGGCGGGCAGTTCATCCGCGCCTATTTGCCGGGTGCGTTGAAAGTTGAAGTGCTGGACAAGGACAGCGGTGAAGAACGTGGCGAACTGCAAGCCACCGAAACACCGGGATTGTTTGTCGGTCACTTCGATCAGGCGCGGCCGTATCTGCTGCGCACGCGTTGGGCCGGCGGCGAACAGGTGGCGGAAGATCCGTACAGCTTCGGCCAGTTGCTCGGCGAAATGGATTTGTATCTGTTCGCTGAAGGCAATCACCGCGATCTGAGCAGTTGCCTCGGCGCTCAGCTGAAAACCGTCGATGGCGTCGATGGTGTGCGTTTCGCCGTGTGGGCGCCGAACGCCCGGCGCGTCTCGGTGGTCGGCGATTTCAACGTCTGGGACGGTCGCCGCCATCCGATGCGCCTGCGCCATCCATCCGGGGTCTGGGAATTATTCATTCCGCGCCTGCAGGCGGGCGAGTTGTACAAGTACGAGATTCTCGGCGCCCACGGCATCCTGCCGCTGAAGGCTGACCCGATGGCGCTGGCCACCAGTCTGCCGCCGGACACCGCTTCGAAAGTCGCCGCGCCGCTGCAGATCAACTGGCAGGATCAGGACTGGATGAGCGGCCGCCGCGAGCGGCAGAAGCATTCAGCGCCGCTGTCGATCTACGAATTGCATGCCGGCTCGTGGCAGTGCGAACTGGACGATCTGGGCGAAGTCGCCCGTCAGTACACCTGGCCGGAACTGGCCGAGCGCTTGATTCCTTACGTCAAGGAACTGGGCTTCACCCACATCGAACTGATGCCGATCATGGAGCACCCGTTCGGCGGTTCGTGGGGCTATCAACTGCTCTCGCAATTCGCCCCGAGCGCCCGTTACGGCACGCCGGAGCAGTTCGGTGAGTTCGTCAACGCCTGTCACCAGGCCGGAATCGGCGTGATTCTCGACTGGGTACCGGCGCATTTTCCTACCGATACCCATGGCCTGGCGCAGTTCGACGGCACGGCGTTGTACGAATATGGCAACCCGCTGGAAGGCTTCCATCAGGACTGGGACACGCTGATCTACAACCTGGGGCGCACCGAAGTGCACGGCTACATGTTGGCGTCGGCGTTGCACTGGTTGAAGCATTTTCACGTGGATGGCCTGCGCGTCGATGCGGTGGCCTCGATGCTGTATCGCGACTATTCGCGCAAGGCCGGCGAGTGGATTCCGAACCGCCACGGCGGGCGCGAGAACCTTGAGGCGATCGATTTCCTCCGGCACTTGAACGATGTGGTCGAGCTGGAGGCGCCGGGCGCGCTGGTGATTGCCGAAGAGTCCACCGCCTGGCCGGGCGTCAGCCAGAGCACCCAGCAGGGTGGCCTCGGTTTCGCTTACAAATGGAACATGGGCTGGATGCACGATTCGCTGCACTACATTCAGCAGGACCCGGTGTACCGCGCGCACCACCACAACGAACTGAGTTTCGGCCTGGTCTACGCCTGGTCCGAGCGCTTCATCCTGCCGATCTCCCACGACGAAGTGGTGCACGGCAAGCACTCGTTGATCGACAAGATGCCCGGCGACCGCTGGCAGAAATTTGCCAACCTGCGCGCCTATCTGAGTTTCATGTGGACTCACCCGGGCAAGAAGCTGTTGTTCATGGGCTGCGAATTTGGCCAGTGGCGCGAGTGGAACCACGATCAGCAACTGGACTGGTACCTGCTGCAATACTCGGAACACAAAGGCGTGCAGAAACTGGTCGGCGACCTCAATCGCCTGTACCGCGAAGAACCGGCGCTGCACGACCAGGACGATGCGCCGCAGGGCTTCCAGTGGTTGATCGGTGATGACGCGATCAATAGCGTGTACGCGTGGCTGCGCTGGAGCAAGGACGGCAAACCGGTGCTGGTGGTCGCCAACTTCACCCCGGTGCCGCGTCAGTCGTACCGCGTCGGCGTGCCGTTTGCCGGACGCTGGAATGAATTGCTCAACAGCGATGCCGACACCTACGCCGGGTCCAACTATGGCAATGGCGGCGGGGCGTTTACCGAAGAGGTGCCGAGCCATGGGCAGTCGCTGTCGCTGGAACTGAATCTGCCGCCGCTGGCGGTGTTGATTCTCAAGCCGGAGGGTTGATCGGCAACCGTGTCGCTTGCAATCGCCGGCAGGCCGGCTCCCACAGGGTATGCATTGCAACTGTGGGAGTTAGCCTGCTGGCGATGGCGTCGATTGGCACACCGCGTCAAGGCGCTTACCAGCTGATGCGAACCCCCAGGTTGCCTGCCAGTCCGCGCAAGTCATTACTGTCGATGTTGCTGCTGTAATCGGTGCTGGCATAGGCACTCACTGCACGGTCAAGTGTCACCACCAAGCCAAGGCCGATATCTGCGGTGGAGGATTTCTGCTGGCTATTGATGGTATCGGTGCCATCGAAGGTCACTGAATCGGTGCCGGAAAAAGTGTGCCAAAGGTTGGCCCGCAGGTACGGCTCCATTGGCAGACCATTGAGTTGATAATGGCCCCTGAGTCGCGCTCCGAGGCGACCGGTCCAGGCACCGTCAGAATCGAATGACACCCTTGAGATGCCGTCGTCCTGACTGTCGAGAGAGATTTTCTGGTGGATCACCTGCACCTGTGGCTCGACCACCCAAGTGTCGTTGAGCGCGAACGGGTAACCGGCCTCGGCCGAAAGCGTTAACGCATGGCCACGGTTGTCCAGTTCGAGCCCGCGGTCAGATCGGTTGTTGCCATCGAAACGCGTGCCCATCGCCACGGTGTCGATGTACCAGGCGTAGGGATCGGTCAGCGTCCAGTACAGGCCATAACTGTCGCCTTCGAGTTTGATTTTGCCCGCGCTGTTGTTTTCGAAGCCTTCGTTGAAACCGTCGACATCGCCCTGAATCCGGCTATGGCCGACGAACAGGCCGATACGTTGGGTCTGGCCGGCGGATGTCGGCGCGCTGTATAGATCGTTGCCGACCTGGAAACCGTTGAGCGAACCGTTCAGACGTGGGGTGACGGAACCGGCCCAGGTCTGGTCGAGATTCTTGCCGTAGACCCGACCCCAACCGGCGCTGAATGCACCGGTTTCGCCGAGCAGCCGCTGATCGCCCTGGCGCTCGTGGAACGTGCCGAGTGCGCTGAGGGTCAGTTGCGCGGCGGCGGGCGCAAGCACCGACCAGTTCGGTACCTCGGGACGAAAGATCGGGATCGGCGCGGCGCCTGCAACGGCGGCTGGCAGTACAGGCAGACTGGCGCTGAAGATCGGCGGCGCCGATTCATCTGGCGCGGGTGCCACGGGTGTGATCGCTGCAGCAATCGGTGTTGCCACCACCGGTACCAGAATCGGCGGCAGGCGCGGATCGGGGTTGGGCACGTTGACTACCTGCGGTGCGACGACGGCGGAGCGCAGGTACCAGCTGTTTTCGGTGCCGGCGGTAACGCCCCCCTTGAACAGGTAATAATCGTAAGCCCCGACCGACACCGGACCGCTGAAGCTGAAGGCATGGTTGGTACTGACGGTGGAGCCTTGGGCTTGCACCAGTTGAATGCCGTTTCCCTGGGTCAATCCACCGAGGCCGCCGATGTTGGTCACGCGGATGACAGTGCTACCGCTGAGGCTGCCATTGTTGACCACCAGTTTGTCGCTGGGCGAACCGTCGGTACCGAGCTCGCTCTGCAGCAACAACTGGCCGCCGTTGCCGACGTAGTTGCCGTTGATGGTCAGGGTGTCATCGGTGCGACTGTTGTTGCGGGTCAGGTCGATGACCCCGGCATTGTTGAGGGTCACGGTTTGCCCGACCACGGCGGGTGACACCGCGCCTTGGGTCGAGAACACGCTACTGCTGGCGTCGACGTTGAGTACGCCGCTGCCGCTGACGGCATCGCCAAGTACCAGGCTGCTCGACCCCAGGTCCAGTTGCGAGTCGTTATTCAAGTTCATCGTTTCCCAATTGGTAAAACGACCGGACAGCTCGGTTCGGGTGTGGTCGAGGGTCAGGGCGTCATTGCCCGCGCCGCCATCGACGTCGGGTGTCAGCGTCAGCACGGTGTCATCGAGATTTTGCAGCGTTGCGCTGTCGTTGCCGTCGCCCATCAGGATCGTCGACCGGATGATTCCGCCGCCGCTCCACAGCAGTGTATCGTCGCCAACACTGGCGCGGATCTCGCCGACGATTTCGCCACCGGTCACGGTGATGCTGTCGTTACCGCCGCTGACACTGATGTTGCCGCCGATGCGGCCTCCGGAAACGATGATGGTATCGGAGCCGAACCCGGTGACCAGGTTGCCGAGGATCCGCCCGCCGGACAGGTCGAAAATATTGTTGTCGAGTTTCATGTCGACGCGGCCGATGGTGCCGCCGGTCATGCGCGCGACATCGCCGTCTTCGAACGCCGCAACGATGGTACCGCCGGTCATCAGAAACCTGTCGCGACCGTCGCCCTGGGCCAGAAAGCCGAGTGAGCCACCGGTCATGACGAAGTCGTCGATGCCCGCGCCTTGATTGATTGCGCCCGTGATGACACCAGAATGGATTTCGACAGGGTCGGTGCCAGCGCCAAAGGTCACGCTGCCATTGATCTGGCCGGTGCCGTTGACGGGGAGGGTAAGACTGTTGTTACCGGAGAGGTCGGTGAGGGGACCGCTGCTACCACTGTCGCAGGTATAAACGTCGTTACCTGCGCCGGGCGTCAAGACACAGGCCGACCAGGCAGGTGTACTGACGAGCAGCGCAAGGGACGCGGGCAAAATATAGGTGTACGGCAAAGCCCTCAGAGCAGTAATAGATCGCATGATGGCAATTCCCAGCGTTAGCCAAAGGGAAATTCATCCTTGAAGGGGTGCCTGATCTAAAAAGCCTCTGATGTTTATGAACTGCGTGAGATCTGAACCCTAAGGTTTTGAAAGTGCCGATCCTTCAGCTTTTTAAGGTTTAGTCGTTTTTTTGCGCTGATCAAACAGTTCTGACGGACGGTTTTGTTGCAACTATCAAAGATGTACTTCAACCGCCAGCGGCAAGTGGTCCGACAGGTGCGTCCATGGTTTGTTGCCGAGGATCTGCGGGTCGTGGCTGCTGGCGTTGCGCAGGTAGATGCGGTCCAGGCGCAGCAGTGGAAAACGCGCTGGATAGGTCTTGGCCGGACGCCCATGGTGGCGTTCGAACGCTTCGTGCAGGTAATCGCGGCGGGCGAGGGCGGCATTGCCTTGCAATTGCCAGTCGTTGAAGTCACCGGCAATGATCACCGGCGCGTCCTCGGGCAAGGATTCGAGCAACTGGCAAAGCAGCTGCAACTGCAATTGGCGGTGACTTTCCAGCAGACTCAGGTGCACACAGATGGCGTGGACTTCGGCGTGGCCCGGCACGTCCAGTACACAATGCAGCAGGCCACGGCGTTCGGGGCCGGTGATCGACACGTCGAGATTGCGGTATTCGCGGATCGGGTATTTTGACAGCAGGGCATTGCCGTGGTGACCATCGGGGTAAACCGCGTTGCGTCCGTAGGCGAAGTCACTCCACATGCTGTCGGCAAGAAATTCGTATTGCGAGGTTTGCGGCCATTCGTTGTAACGATTGGAATGGCGCTCGTGTTCGCCCACTACCTCCTGCAGAAACACCAGATCGGCCGAGGTGCTGCGCACCGCTTCGCGCAGTTCCGGCAAGATGAAGCGCCGATTGAGGGCGGTGAAGCCCTTGTGGGTATTGACCGTCAGCACGCGCAGGCGATGGATGACGGGTGCGTCGACGACGTGACGCTCGGGATCGCTGGACACGTTCACTCCTCTGAAAAAACGGCTTCCTGTTCATGCGACTGGTCTGTGCGCGGGCAGTTCCTTCCAGATGCCTCAGGCCGTAACACGAATCCCCAGAGCCGCCAGAAAACCTGTGGGAGCGAGCCTGCTCGCGAAAGCGCTCGACCCGACGACATCAAAAAAACCGAGCAGTCCTCGGACATAAACGTAAACCCGCAGCCACGTTTAAAGTACACGAATCGTTACGCCATAGCGGCTACAACGCCTTGCGCCGTTACCTACGCGTACGCCAGAATCCGCCGGCTTACACGACCATACCCTGCGCTATATCGTTTTCCTGCCACTGCCCATCGGTGGTCGGGTTTAGTAGCCCGTATGGTTTTAGTAAGTGCATGAGTCCCATTGAGCCAGGCGTATCTATTGCCTGCACTTCGATGGTGGTTGTGCGCAGGGCGCTCTCGAGCGCGCCGGTCTTGCTAATTCCTCCGGTCTACTAACCTGTGCACAGCCGCCACCCTTCTTTTAGTAGAGAACGGTCGCGGCCCTCAATCAGGAATTAGATATTTATGTTCAAAGCCACACCCAACCCCCCAGACGTCGACCCGATCCCGTACGACCCAGCCCTCGACTCGCAGAAGATAAAAGCGGCCACCGACCGCGCCATCAATTTCTACCTCAACCCCGGCGCACTGAAGATCTCGATCCCTTCAGCCTCGTCACGCAAATCCAGCAGAATCTTCCTCATCGACCCCACCGTGGACGAGGAAACCTTGCTCGTCGAAGCCTGCGAATCATTAGCCGCCGCCAGCGACATGGCCCGCGACATCAGCGACACCGTCGACCACCCACAGCGCCGGGCCATGCTGATGCTGCATCAGGTGATCATGCTCAGTGAACTGATGGTCAACCGAGTACTGGACGGCCGCCGCGTGCCTCAATAGTCGGGCATCCCTGTAGGAGCTGCCGCAGGCTGCGATCTTTTGATGTTGCTTTTAAAAACAGGATCAAAAGAGCGCAGCCTGCGGCAGCTCCTACAGGTCATCATTCATTCAAAATGCCTTGATCGGAGTTCCAGTTGATGTCCGAAACCCCACCCAATCCGCCGATCACAGAATCGGTATCGCCGTACGAATCCCTCAACTCCAGAAAACTCCACGAAGCCGCCGAACGCGCCCTCGACCACTACCTCGCGCCCGCGCACATCATGGCCACACCGTACACCCCCAGCAGCATGTTCCTGGTCAACCCGCAAACCGACACCGAATCCCTGTTGGCCAACGCTTGTGAATCCCTGGCCTCGGCCACGGTCATGCTCGGCGATTTCGCCGGCACGCTGGAAGGGCCGAGTCGTAATACGGTGTTGGGTATCGCGCAGGTGGTGATGCTGGGGGAGCTGGCGGTGAATCAGGCGCTGGATAATGTTGTGCCGAAGGAATAGGCGAAAGCAGTAATGGCCTCATCGCGAGGAGGCGAAGGCCTACAGTGGATTTGCGTTGGTCACAGGTTATGTGCCCGGTAAAGATCCAATGTAGGGGAGAGCCGACTCGCGATTGCCATTAAATAAATGCGTCCCCTGATCACCAAACGACAAAACCCGTGAAGGGAGCCAGCCGAACGCAGCCCCTTGCGGCAGCTCCTTCGAAGTCTTTGAGACTACTCGTCCTCTCAACGATTTATCAGTCAGCGCGACTAGCCCCTGGATCGGATGCCTAAAGGATAGTAGTTTGATTTTTTATTGACTGTCTCGCGCCAACTGACGCCATGGACTTCAGGTGCAGGTGGCCATGTAGCCGTTTGTTGGGTGGATAAGAAGTAATGAACGTTGCCGTCTGCACCCTGTAGACAGCCCCAGGACGCTGCTATTGCCTGGGATTTTTTTTGGTATGAAACATACATTACCAACCTAATCCGATCGTCACCCGCATCACCAAGGGTGAAAGGTCGTGCGCCCGGAATGGTGCTTATGAATGTCACGGCTGCGTCATAATCCATTCCGGTTTGACCATGCAATAACTCATAAACCCCACTGCACTGTACGGGATATTGAACACGAGCCCCCGTAGTGTCCGTCACCACAATGTTGGTTGTTCCATTACGTACGGAAACTACTGCACCCGTATTGGAATTAACGGTGCAGATGTCATTGTCTGCAGAAGTGTATGTATAAGGTGGAACGCCCCCAGTTGCAACGCGCGTACCTGTTGCGCCGGGTGGGATGTAAGCGGTTCTGTCCCATCTTGGGGTATAGGGCGCAGGGCCCGGGACGAGGTGCGGCCCCGCAAGTACCATGGGGGACGCGACGATCGTTATTGCTTCCACCACGTTTAATGTCCACGCTGCGGACACCTGCCCACTGCCATACAGGGCGATAGCGGTGAAGCTGTGAGCGGCCACGCTCAAGCCCGTCACGGTCAGTTCCCACAGGCCGGTCGTCAGGTTAACCGTCGCCTCACCTTTGACGGCGGTGCCATCCTTGATCTGGACTTTCTGACCTTTGGCCCCGGCCCCTGACAACGTGACCGTGGTATCGACGGTCGTCCCGCCGTTGTCAATCGCTGCCCCTTTGGAGTCTACGGCCTGGGTGATGGTTGGCGGGTCGAGCGCTTGGGGAGCGCCCACATTGAAGTCCAGTGGCTGCGAATACCGAGTGCGCTCCTCCGCACGTTCGACGAAGTACCTGGCCTGGACCGTGCCGTCCTCGTTGCCCTTGATCAAATCGGCGCCGATGGGGAACGGCACCTCTCTACCGGCGGTGAACGAGTTCAGTATGATCCAGTCGCTGTCCAGACCGGTTTTCGAGCCCACCCACTCTCGTGTCACCTTGTCGTCGATCAGGGTATTGAGCCAGGTAACGCTTAGCGTGGTGCCTTTGCGATCCGGGTCGAGGACGTTGTCGACCACGCCCTCTACCTTCGGCATCGGCAATTCCAGACGTGGCTCGCCGACCGCGAGCAGCGGCGCGTGTTCGGACTCGCGGATCGCACTGATCGCGCTGTAGCGATCCAGCTTCGCCAGTACGCCGTCGTCGCTCAGCAATTGGTAATAGAGCTCCAGCGTGCCACCTTCCACAACCTTGATATGGGCACTGTCGACAGTGATGTACAAAGACACTTTATCGTTGACGTCGCCATGGGTGATCGGTCGCAATGGCAGATCGGGCAGGTACGGGGTGAAATCCGGCAGGGTGCCGAGCCAGAACAGTTTGATTGCCTGACCGGACTCGAACGAGTCATCCCAAGGGATTTCAATGCGGGTACGCGGCAGGTCCGGATCGAGTGCCCCTTGCTCGGCGTCTTCGGCGATTGGCGCCTTCAGACGCTGGAGTTGACCGATGACGCTGATGAACTGCCCTTTGGACAAAATATCGGCCGAGCCATCGGCTTTCTGGATACGGTACAGCAGCACCATCTGGACCTT
Source organism: Pseudomonas sp. W15Feb9B (assembly GCF_000828175.1). Classification (NCBI taxonomy): domain Bacteria; kingdom Pseudomonadati; phylum Pseudomonadota; class Gammaproteobacteria; order Pseudomonadales; family Pseudomonadaceae; genus Pseudomonas; species Pseudomonas sp. W15Feb9B. The sequence continues at coordinate 58,238 of NZ_JTKF01000012.1, forward strand.
GGCAAAACGGCGCAGCAGGGCATTGTCGATCGGTATCTCAAGGATGCTCGGTACGCTCTCCACGATCACGCCCGGCAGTTCGTGGTCGATCGGTGTCCCTTCTACCGGCGTGCCTTTGAGTTGGAGGAACACGGTGTCGCCCTTCGCGAACCACTTGCCGTCCATGGCAACGACCTGCCCGGTGCCCTTGGCATCGCCCAGCTTATCGAGATCCAGCACGTTGTTCAGCGTTTCCTTGAGCAGGGGCGCCAGTGGGCGCGCCGTGTCGATACTGACCACCACTCGCTGGGCGACACTCCAGTCCTCGGAACGGTTGTCGACCTTGTCGTAGAGTTCGAACGCCACCGCCAGCCCGGTGCTGTCAGAGTCCCCCGCGTCACGGATCGTGGCTTCGTCGACATGGATGACGATGGGGGTTTTGCCTTCGACCTGGTCCTGGGTCAATGGCGGGCTTAGCACGTAGACCCCGCCCCAGCTCAGGCGGATCACGTCACCGGAGAAAATGTTCGGGTAAGGTTCAATCCTGATGTCGACGCCCGCGGCGACGTTGTCCTTATCGATGCCACCTTCGAGAATCTCGCGGGGAATGTGCATGATCAGCTTGGAATGGCCCGGTTCTTCGTTGTCATCATGGCCACCGGGGCGGGTGAGCTTGACGAACACCTTCGTCACTTCTGAGGGCTCGGCCGTCTGGCCCAGGCGGGTCACGCTGTAGGAGACATCGAAGTTGCCGGCCAGGATGTGCCGCGGCTCCACGAACAACTGCAGTTGGGTGCCGACCTCATTTTTCTCCACGGTCTTTTGCAGTACCCGATTGTCGGGCCCCCAGAAAATAACCAGGCTGTCGCCTTGCCCCATGGTTCCCCAGGGGCCGGCCGTGCACTGCAGACCGTGGCGCGGGAAATTGTCCAGCACCGCCGCGATGTTCAGGCCCCACACATCAGGACTGGTGGAGATCGGCTCCTTGGTGCGCCCGGGAATGCCCAGCTCGCGCAAGAGGTTGGTGTGCTCGTCGGGGGAAGGGGATGAGGCCATGGGAGGTACTCCGGTCGAGGGCTGGGGGACTAAGTGATTTAAAGCCTGACGGAGTGGAGCTGCCTACTGTCAGATCTGACAGGTCGGGAGGGGTTTTCGATGAGTGGTAGATGTTTCGACGGGGATGATTCTCGGCCAATGATACTGGGGTGTCGATCTCACCTCGTGTCACAGGGCGTTTTAGCAAGAGACTTTTTTTTAAACTGGATCTGCCCTGACGAAAATCCCTTGTGGCAGCGGGCTTGCTCGCGAATGCGGTGTATCAGTCAGCAATTTAAGCGCCTGACACTGCCTATTCGCGAGCGAGCCCGCTCCCACAGGGGAAAAGTGTTTCAGATGAGGACGATTTCGTACGGCAAGCGCATGCGCTCGAGGATCACCCGCGGCAGCATCGGCGCGATGCCGATCGCCGGTTCGCCCTTGAGCTGGCTGGCATAGGCATGGGTGGCGTGGCTTTTGCGCGCCACGGTCCAGGTGTCGAGGCGCAGTTTGCGCGCACGTTCCCAGGGAATCAGGTTCTGCTCGCGCTCCGGCCAGTGCCAGGCCCAGACCGGCACGTCATGGAAGGTCGCGCCGACTTGCGCAGCCGCTTGGGCACTGGCACGGCCGACCGCTTCATGGTCGTCGTTGCTGTCGTTGCGCCAGGTGCTGAACACCACGTCGCCGGGGCGCAGGTAGCGCGCGATGAAGTGGGTGATGTCAGCCTCGCAGTCGAGCAGCGCATTGTCGGTAAACCCGCCGCGTACCCATTTCAGGCTGTGCATCGGCAGGCCGAGCCGGCGAAGGGCTTCGACGCTTTCCTGGGGACGGAATACGCTGAGGCGTTTTTCCGACCATTGTCGTGAACCCGGGTGGCTGGCGCTGCCGTCGGTGATCGACAGCAGTTGCAGCGGATGACCGAGGCTGGAAAGCAGTTGCAGGAGACCGCCACAGGTCACCACTTCATCACCCGGATGCGGGGCGACCACGACGGCGCGGGCACCGGGGGGAACGAGGCTGTGGGTGTTGATGACGGGAATGTTGTCCAGCTGCGCAGCGCTGTTCCATATCTGCGCCGGCAGCGAGTGTTCGCTGAGGAATAACGGTTTCATGGGTATGACGTCCTTGTTGTGTCTGGCCCTCAGTCGTGTCTGCACCGTGGAAAATCAGGCGCGCGCGACCTGTGAAGGCGGATGGATTGCTGTGAGACGCTCCGAACCCTGGATTGCCGCGCAGCAGAGTATTGCTCATGAAAACCGGTTCGTCGCGTCACAGATCAATCTGATCCGCTTTTTTTATGTCTATCTGTACCATTTTTCGCAAGTAATCACCGAATCCGCCCCGGGCTCGGCTGTCCAGACGGGCGCTGGTGTGCACTTGCGGGCGATGGCTCCAGGCGATGTCGGCGCCGGACAGCTCCAGTTGCCGCACCAGTTGGACATCTTCATCGCAGGCCAAAGGTTTGAACCCCCCGGCCCAACGATAGGCGTCTGCGCTGATTCCGAGGTTGGCACCGTGAATGTGCCGATGCCCGTCACGCGCCTGATAGTGGCTGTGATAGCGGATTTGCGCGGCTTCGTCGAACGATTGATCCCAGTGCTCGACGGTTACCGTGCCGCATACCGCGTCGGCGCCCAGGCCCAACTGCGCCACCAGCCAGTCGTCGGCCACGCGGCTGTCGGCGTCGGAGCAGGAGATCCAGCGTGCACCACGCTCCAGTAAAACCTGCGCGCCGGCGGCACGGGCCTGGCCGACGTTGCGAGCGTCGATGTGCAGGCTCAGCACCGGAAAGCCGCTGACAATCTGTGCCGACCGGTCGGTACAACTGTCGAGCACCACCAGCACCTCCACCGGTTCACCGGCCAGCAGTCCATGTTTGCTGGCACGCAGAGCGGCTGTCAGGCACTGCTCGAGCAAGTCTTCTTCGTTGTGCGCGGGAATCAGAATGCCGATCATCGCAGGCCCTCCAGTGCGGCCACCGAGCGCGGCTCGCGGCTCCAGACCTCAAGGATGAAGTCGGCTTCCTGATGCAGCGCCAGACGCGGCAGCGGCAATTGTTCGTGAATCAAGTCATGCACCTGGCGGGCATTGAGCGGGCAGCCTTCGATGGACGGGCGCCAGTGGCACGCGAGCAATTGCCCGTCTGCGGTCAGGGAATCGCTGATGCGCCGGATCATGTCTGTCAGATCCTGGGCATCGAGGTAGTAGCCGATTTCGCTCAATACAATCAGGTCGAATTTTTCCTCCGGCCAGTCGCCGGGCAGGCGACTCTGGCGGACTTCGGCGTGGTCAAACAGGCTCAATCGGTTGCGCGCCAGGTTCACCGCCGCGCTGGCGGTGTCGCAACACAGCAGACGGTCACAGCGGCCAGCCAGTTCGGCGCTGAGTTCGCCATTGGCGCAACCGGGTTCGAAGATCGCCCGATAATGCGCGCGGGGCAGGGCGGCGAGGGTGATCGCGCGTTTGCGTTGTTCGTACCAGCGCTCGCGAAACGCCCAAGGGTCATCGCTGGCGCGGAACAGGCCTTCGAAGTAGCGATCATCGACACTCACAGGAACACCACTTCGAAGGGTTGCAGCAGACGATCCAGCACGTACGGCGCCAGCACCGGTTGCAGCCCGGCTTGCGGGTCGCCTTCCAGTTGGCTGGCAAAGGCATGCACCGCGTGGCGTTTGCGCGCCACTTGCTCGGGTGACAACAGAATCTTGCGCGCGCGCTGCCACGGCACTGCGGCGTCTTCGGGGGAGGCCCAGTGCCAGGTCCATACCGGCAGTTCGTGGCAGGTGGCGCCGACCCGGCGTGCGGCTTCGATGCTGGCGCGACCGGCGGCTTCGTGATCGCAATGGCCATCCTCGCACCAGGTGCTGAACACCACATCGCCGGGGCGCAAGTGGCGTTCGATGAACGCGACCAGAGACGGCTCATCCGCGGCAACCTGGCTGTCGCTGAAACCGCCGCGCAGCCATTTCATCCGGTGCAGTGGCACGCCGAGGCGACGCAGGGCTTCCGCCGATTCCTGCGGGCGCACCACGCTCAGGCGTTCGACCGGCCAGCGCTCGGAGCCGGGATGACTGGCGCTGCCATCGGTGACCGAGATCAGTTGCAACTGACGCCCGGCGGCGGCCAGTAACTGCAACATCCCGCCGCAGCCAAGCACTTCATCGTCCGGGTGCGGGGCGACAATCACCGCCCGCGCGCCCGGCGGCACCAGACTGAGGACATCGACGCTGTCCAGCGCCGCCAGGTGCCGGGAATGCTGCCATTGCAACAGGGAAGTCCCTTGGTGGCCGATGATCGGATCGGGTTTGTTCACGGCATTCATAGCGTCCAGGCCTCCTCGGGGTGTTCAGCCAGCGTTTGGCCAAGGGCCGCCAGATCACGCTCGGCATGGCTCTGGCGCAAGAACACCGGCAGATCGGCGTTCAACCGGGCGAAGTGTCGATCCTTGCAGAACGGCCCGGCGCCCAGCGCCCGGCCGACATCGCGCATCACTTGCTCAGCCGATTGTTCGACCACAGCGCGGGCGCGCTGGGCCAACAGTCGGGCATCGGCTTCGGGGTGCGCATCAATGTGCAGAGCACTGAAACGCAGCACATTCGCCGCTGCGTACAACGCCGCATCGACCGCACCGAGGTGCGCGAGGGCGTGTGGCTCCTGGCGTTGCGCGCAGTGTTGCCGCAGTGCCTCGGCAATCTGCCGTGCCGCGCCGTACCAGCATGCGGCAATGCCAATCCCGCCTTGCCAGAAACCGGGGCGCTGCAGGTAATCGCCAGGGTTGCCGATAGCCTGGGCTTCGACGCCGTCGAACAGCACTTCGACGCTGCCGGTGGCCCCCATGCCAACTGCCTGCCAGCCCTGATCGGTGATGGTCACGCCCGGTTGATCGAGCCCCACCGCCACCAGTTGCTGGCGATCTTCGGCGTCCCACGCCGTGAGCAGTGCGTGGCTGAGCACCGCCGCACCGGAACACCAGGCCTTGCGCCCGTCAAGGCGCACCATGTGCCCGGCCGGGCGCACTTGCACCCGCGCCTGCGGCGGTTCCGCCGCCCACATGCCCCAAGTGCTGCCCGGCGTGGGCGTCCCCCCCAGTTGTTCGATGATCGCCAATGCGTCGGTGTGGCCTTCATAGAGTTTGCACAAGCCCAAGTCGTGTCCGCCGACTTCGGCCAGACGCTGAAAACGCTCCAGCGTAAGGCCACTGCCCGGTAACGGCAGTTGATCGAGCCCGGCTTCGACCAACGCTCGCAGGCAGTGGCCGAGGGCGGCGGTGTCGGCGTAGTCCGGCGGGCGGCGCGCCAGATAGTGCTGCAGGTCCATATCAGTCTTCTTCTTCGCGTTGCAGTTCGAACAGCAGCAGCGAACGGCCGGTGACCGAGTATTCATGGCCGAACTCGAAGCGCTCCTGACCGCGAATGGCCGGTTGGTTGGTATCGATCATGCAGGTCCAGAAACTGCCTTCCGGCACTTCCGGCAGGCTGAAATTGACGATGTCGTGATGGGCGTTGACCACTAGCAGCAGCGTCGCGTCGGCACCCTTGCGGCGGATCCCGGTCTCCTGCGCACGGCCATCGAGCAGCATGCCCAGGCAACGGTTATGCGCGTCATGCCAGTGTTCGGTGGTCATCTCGGTGCCATCCGGCGCCAGCCAGGTGACGTCTTTGACGCCAATATCCTCGTTGTACTCGCCGACCAGGAAACGCCCACGGCGCAGAATCGGATAAGCCATGCGCAACTTGATCAGGCGTTTGACGAACTTGAGCAGCGCCTTGCCGTCTTCGCTGAGGTCCCAGTTGACCCAGCCGATCTCGCTGTCCTGGCAATAGGCGTTGTTGTTGCCGTCCTGCGTGCGGGCGAATTCGTCGCCGGCGACGATCATCGGCGTGCCTTGTGACAGCAGCAGCGTGGCGAAGAAATTACGCATCTGCCGGTGGCGCAGCGCGTTGATCTCGGGATCGTCGGTCGGGCCTTCGACGCCGTGGTTCCACGACAGGTTGTTGTTGCTGCCGTCCTGATTGTTCTCGTCGTTGGCCTCGTTGTGCTTGTCGTTGTACGACACCAGATCGTTGAGGGTGAAGCCGTCGTGGGCGGTGATGAAATTCACCGACGAATACGGCCGTCGCCCACGCTGGTTGAACATTTCGCCGGACGCGGTCATGCGGCTGGCGAAGTCGGCAACCTGGCCGTCGTCGCCTTTCCAGAAGGCGCGCACGGTGTCGCGGAATTTGTCGTTCCACTCGACCCAGCCCGGCGGGAAGTTGCCGACCTGATAGCCACCGGGGCCGCAGTCCCATGGCTCGGCGATCATTTTCACCTGGCGCAGCACCGGGTCCTGACGGCATGCGACGAGGAAGCTGTGACGCTCGTCGAAACCGTCGTGATAACGCCCGAGAATCGTCGCCAGGTCGAAGCGGAAACCGTCGACATGCATTTCGCTGGCCCAGTAACGCAGCGAGTCGGTGACCATCTGCAGCACACACGGATGGCTCAGGTCGAGGGTGTTACCGGTGCCGGAATCGTTGATGTAGTAGCGCTTGTCGTCCGGCATCAACCGGTAATACGAGGCGTTGTCGATGCCGCGCATCGACAGGGTCGGGCCTTGCTCGTTGCCCTCGGCGGTGTGGTTGTAGACCACGTCGAGGATCACTTCCAGATTGGCCTCGTGCAGGTGCGCGACCATCTCCTTGAACTCGGCGATCTTGCCGCTGGCCAAGTAACGCGGATCGGGGGCGAAGAAGGCGATGCTGTTGTAACCCCAGTAGTTGGTCATGCCCTTGTGCAGCAGGTGCTGGTCATTGACGAAGGCGTGGATCGGCAGCAGTTCCACCGACGACACGCCGAGTTTGCGGATGTGTTCGAGTACATCATCGACCATCAACCCGGCGAAGGTGCCGCGCACGTTCTCCGGCACCGACGGATGACGCATGCTGATGCCGCGCACGTGGGTTTCATAAATGATGGTTTTGTCCCACGGCACGCTGACGCGATGGTCGTTACCCCAGGTATGCGCCGGGTCGATGACTTTGCATTTGGGCACGAAGGGAGCGCTGTCGCGCTCATCGAAACTGAGGTCGGCGTCGGGATGGCCGATGGTGTAGCCGAACAGCGCCTCGGACCATTTCAACTCGCCAACCAGTTGTTTGGCGTAGGGGTCGATCAGCAGTTTGTTGTGGTTGAAGCGGTGGCCGTTGGCCGGGTCATACGGGCCATAGACGCGGTAGCCGTAGATCAGCCCCGGGTGGGCGTCGGGCAGATAACCGTGATAGATCTCGTCGGTGTATTCCGGCAGTTCGATACGTTCGAGTTCAACTTCTCCGGCGTCGTCGAATATGCACAACTCAACCTTGGTGGCATTGGCGGAAAACAGCGCAAAGTTGACCCCCAGACCATCCCAGGTCGCACCGAGCGGGAAGGGCAGGCCTTCACGGATTCTCGACGGTTCAGCGTGCGCTGCGGGCTCGGCTTTTTTTGGACTGGTCATGATTGCTCCTGCAAAACGGGTTGGTTCGAATAATCAACTGTGGGAAAAGAATCTGTGGTGAGGGGATTTATCCCCGATGGGTCGCGCAGCGGCCCTGCGACTGCTTCGCAGCCAATCGGGGATAAATCCCCTCACCACAGACATCTCTCCCTGACAGGGTTATCAGGTTTTTTAAGGACGAGTTGTCCCTGCGTGACGGGCGAACCCGCCACACGGTCATTCAGTTCGATAATCCGGGTGTGTCAGTTGGCCGGGGGCTTGCGTGGGGCGCGGGGCTTTTTCTCGGCGGCTTTTTCACCCGGCGGGACGACTTTGGCGGCGCCTGCCGGTTTGGCCTTGGCGGCCGCGGGCGCCTTGGGCTTGGTCGCCGCAGCCTTGCTGTCGGTGCCTTTGCCGGCGGTTTTGCTGCCCGCCGCTTTCGGCGCTTTCTTCGGTGCCAAAGCTTCGGCTTCAGCCAGTTTGCGCGCCATCTCCCAGTGGCGTGCTTCATGACCTTCAGGTTTGCCCTCTGATTCCCAGATCTGATAGGCGAACTCGCGGATGCGTTTATCGTCGGTACTCATCGCAATGCTCCTGAACTGAACTCGTCGTTACGTAAAGAGTTGGATAAACAGATTGACCGGGATATCCCCCAGCGCGGCGCTGACGTTCAGCTCCCTGTTTTTTGTGACTGCGCTGCTGTGAAAAAGTCCCTTCAGGTTTGTGTCAGAGGCGGCGAACGGTAAAACCACCCGTGTATCGCCCCAGCGCAGCGCATCAACTTGAGGGACGGCACCGTTTTCCAGCAGCGTCGCGCAGCGCACCGGGACGATCACGATGGCGTACATCCCCTCGTGCTCACGGGCAAACGCGAGCACGTTGTGCGCCTGGCTGCCCAGTACCTCCAAGGCTTGGTACGCGCCGCGCCGGAACAGCTCGGCGTGTTCGACGCGCAGGTTCAGCACCTCGGCGATCAACGCTTGCTTGATACGCCCGTCACGCCAGTTCGCCAGCAGCGTCTCGACTTCAATGCGTTGATGCAGGGCCTGCTCGCGAGCGGCGTAGTCCACCGGCCGGCGGTTGTCCGGATCGACCAGGCTGAAATCCCAGAACTCGTTGCCCTGATACAGATCCGGCACCCCCGGCACCGTCATGCGCAGCAAGGTTTGCGCCAGACTGTTGAGGGCGCCGGCCGCAGCGATACTGTTCACGGTCTTGCTCAGCGCGGCGCGCAGCAGCTCGCCTTCTGCACCGGTGAGCAGGCGTTGAGTGAACGTCTGCGCAGCGTTTTCATAGGCTTCATTCGGTGCACTCCAACTGCTCTGCAGCTTGGCTTCGCGCAGGGCTTTCTGCTGCCATTGCCAGATCCGCTCGGCGTAATCGGCCAAGCCGGCCTGATCATCATCGCGCAAGTGCAGCGGCCAACTGCCGAGCAGGGCTTGATAGAGGATCAGTTCATCAGCGGACGAGGGCTGTTGATCATCGTCACGCAGCGGACGGGCGAGGGCGCGCCACAACTCGACCTGTTCGGCGTACCAGTGGCTGCGCTCGCTGAGCACCGCCAGCCGCGCACGGGTGTCCTCGCCGCGTTTGTGGTCATGGGTGGCGGTGGCCAGCAAGTTGTCGGGAAACGCCTCCATGCGCTGTTGATTGATCGCGTGGAAGTCACTCAGCGGTGCGCTGAACTGTTCGGTGTTGTAGCCGACGTCGTTGCGCGACAGCAGCACCGCCGAGCGGTACAGCGCGGTGTCTTCCACGGCTTTGGCCGCCGCAGGGGAGGTCAGTTGCTGGAAACGTACGCAGGCGTGCTTGAGAATCTTGCGTGAGCGTCCGCGCGGTGTGTGCCGCCACGGCGTGCCACCGAGCCATGCGGCCACGCAGTCGAGCACCGGCCAGTCGCCTTCGCTCAGGGTCTGCCGGGCGCCGTCCATGGCTTGCTGGAAGAAGTGCTCATCCTGCGCCGAGCGACCGAGTGCGCTGATGTAGGTGCGATACACCGGAAAATGCACGATCAGCGCTTGCAACACGCGGCGAATCGCGCCGAGGGTCAGGTCGCGGGTCATCAGGTCGTCCCGGGCAACCTGCAGCAGCGCCTGAGCGACGCTTTCGAAGTCGCTGGCCAGCGAGCCATTGAGAATCTGCTGGCGCGCCAGTTGCGCTTCTTCGATGAACGCCGCCGGACGTTCGGTGCGCCGCTGCCACAGATCGCCGAGGACGTATTCGCCATCGGGGTCGTGTTGCAGCAACGAGAGCTGATTCATGAACTCGTAACCGGTGCTGCCATCCACTGCCCAGTCGGTGCGCAGGGTTTCGCCGGCACCGAGAATCTTCTCGACGTAGATCGGCAAGTGCCGACCCGGCGCGAGCAAGTCGAGGCGCCGCCGCAACTTGCGGCAATAACCGCGCGGGTCGGCGAGGCCGTCGATGTGGTCGATGCGCAAACCGTCGACCAGTCCTTCGGCGATCAACTGGAAAATCTTGCCGTGAGTCGCTTCGAACACCGCCGGGCGTTCGACACGCAGGCCGCCGAGTTCGTTGATGTCGAAAAAGCGCCGCCAGTTGATGTCATCCGCTGCGGTGCGCCAACTGGCCAGACGGTAGCTCTGGCGTTCGAGCAATTGATGAAGCTTGTCGAAACCTTCGGCAGTGGTGGAATCGTAATGCGCGAGACTTTCCTCGATCGCGGCGAAGATCTGCGGATCGCTTGCCAGCTCCTTCAATTCAGCTTTGAGCGGCATCGCCAGCGCGTGCGCGTCGTTCTGGTAGCTCAACGCACTGAAACGATCAGCCAGTGACTTCAGCGTCTCAATGGGTTTGAGCAGTTCACCGTAGTCATTCGGGCAGATCGGGAAGTGGTGTTCGTAATGCTCGACGTGGAAGCGCCCTTGCTGAGCGTCGAAGTGCAGTTTCAGTGTGCCTTCCTGCAACGCGACACCGTAATCGCTGCCCAGAAACGGCAGCAGCAACTGGCCTTCCATCAACGGGTCCGGTGAGTGCCACTGGATGTCAAAGAACTCGCCGTAGGGGCTGAGGCGGCCCCATTCCAGCAGGTCGAGCCACCACGGATTGTCCCCGCCGCCGACGGCCATGTGGTTGGAGACGATGTCGAGGATCAGCCCCATGTTGTGTTCGCGCAGGGTGCTGACCAGACGCCGCAGTGCCGGTTCGCCGCCGAGTTCTGGATTGACCTGGGTCGGGTCGACCACGTCGTAGCCGTGCATGGAGCCGGCGCGGGCCGCGAGCAGCGGTGAGGCGTAGAGGTGGCTGATGCCCAGGCGGGCAAAGTACGGTACCAGCGGCACCGCTTGTTCCAACGTGAAACCCTTGTGAAATTGCAGGCGCAGGGTGGCGCGTAGAGGCTGGATAAGCGTCTGGTTCATTGGTCACGCTCGGCAGCTTGCAGGCGGGCACAGGCCAGCAGTTCCAGACGCCGCGCGGCATCGGTGCCGTCGAGCAACGCTTCGCTGTTGCCGGGCAGGCGCCGCGACCAGTTCGGGTGGCTGTCGATGGTACCCGGCAGGTTGGCTTGTTCGTCGATGCCCAGCGCATCCTCCAGCGGCAGCAACACCAGCGGCGCGCGGGTGTGGCCGAGGAAACGCACGCTGGCGTCCACCACCTGATCGGCTTCGTGGGACTCTTCGCGAAAGTTCTGCGGGTCCTGACTCAGGGCCCCGCGCAGGCCTTCGCGTTCGCGCTGGCGATGACGGCGCCAGTCGATTTCACCGTTGGCATCGACAAAGCCCAGGCGCGCATTCCAGTCGATGTCACGGCCATGCCACCAGCCGTTGAGCGTCGGCAGATCGTGGGTGCTGGTGGTCGCCAGCGCGTTGTCCGGCCAGTCGAGGATCGGCTTGAAACGGGTGTTGTCCTGTTCAAACAACAGCACGCGCATGCCGAGAATCGAACGTGCGCTGAGCTTTTCTCGCAGCCCCTCGGGCACCGTGCCCAAGTCTTCGCCGAGGACGATGGCCTGATGCCGATGGGATTCGAGGGTCAGCAGGCGCAGCAGGTCGTCGAACGGGTAATACAGATAAGCGCCATCAGCCGGAACGGCGCCATTGGGGATCACCCACAGGCGTTGCAGGCCCATCACATGATCGATGCGTAGTCCGCCGGCATGGGCGAAGTTGGCCCGGAGCATGTCGATGAACGCGCGAAAGCCGTTGCGTATCAGGCCCTCGGGGGAAAACGCGGAAATCCCCCAGCCCTGACCGGAGCGGTTGAGAATGTCCGGGGGCGCGCCCACGGTGAGCGAGGCGAGCAATTCGTCCTGAAAGCTCCAGGCCTGACTGCCGGCGCCGTCGGCACCGACCGCGAGGTCGGCGATCAGGCCGATGCCCATGCCGGCGCTACGGGCAGCCGTCTGCGCGCGCTCCAGGCAGCGGTGGATCAGCCATTGGCAGAAGGCGAAGTAACCGATGCGTTCGGCGTATTCCTCGGCAAAGGCTTCAAGGGCGGCACCGCGCGGGTCGTGCCAGTGTTCCGGCCATTCCCGCCAGTCGAGGCTTTCGCCACGGGCAGCGCGCATTTCTTGAATCGCTTCGAAGCGGCAGTGATTTTCCAGCGCTTCGCCACCGGCATGACGGAAACTGGCGAAGTCCGGGTGCAACGGATGCTCGCCGGTGACAAAACCATCGTACAAGGCTTGCAGCAATGCCTGTTTGGCGTTGGCGGCGGTCGGCCAGTCGATCAGTTTCGAATCTTCCAGTTGACGAAATTGTTCCGCCAGCCCACTGGCGTCGATCGCATCGCGCAAGGCCCGTTCGCCAAGAATGGCGCCCGGCGCGGCATACAGGGGGTTGAGAAACAGACGGCTGGAGGGCGAGTAAGGGCTGTAGCGCCCGGTGTCGGCGCTGAACATCGCGTGCAACGGACTGATCGCCAGCGCATCGGCGCCGCGTTCGCCGGCCACACGAGCCAGTTCCTCCAGCGCCTGGGTGTCGCCGAAGCCGCAGTCGCCGGGGCGACGCAGACTGTACAGTTGCGCACTCAGGCCCCAGACGCGAGGGATAGGGTTGTCCACCGCATCGCCCACGCTGAAGCAGCGCTCGGGGGCCACGGCCAGAGTGAAATATTGATCGGCGATATGGACCTGCTGATAACCGACCGGGATCAAGCCGGGCAGTTTCGCTTCGGCGTCGAGTTTGAGGTTAAGGCGGGAGCCGTCTTCGAGGTGGATTTCGCAAGGTGTCTCGGGCTCGAAATAGCGCGCCAGATCAACGCCGACCCCGACATCGGCGGTCAACAGCGGCGGCAAGTGGCGATCTTGCTGTACTTGTTGCAGTTGCAGCAGGCTGGCATCGATTTCCTGCGCGGTGTTGGCCGGATGACCCAGCCCGGTAAGGACATTGCGCAGTACTGCCGGGGCTACTTTCTGCGGGCGGCCATTGGCGTCGATCCAGTCGACGGCGAGGCCGGCGCGGCTTGCGAGTATTTCCAGTTGCGCATCGCTCATAGGCGCTCTCCATCCAGAGGTTGCAAGGGGGTTGCGGCCGTGAGGCTGACAAGCGCGCAATACGCGGGCAGTACGCCCGGTTCCGACAGGGCAACGGCGGGCGGCTGCTGAAACAGCCACACGGCGTCGGTCTGTGCAGGGTTGACCACTGGCGTATCGCTGAGGTTCAGGTCAATTCGCAGCTCGCTGCCATCACCCAGACGCCAGCGCGCACTAACCGCGCCACGACCGAGCATGTGCGCCCCGAGCGCCTGGGTGCCGGACAGGTTGGGAATGATGTATTGATGGCGCAATTGCAGCAGGCGTCGGTACAGCGCGAGGGTTTCCTGCTGTTTTGCGCTGCCGCTGCCGATCAAGCGTGGCTGTGAGGCGTGGAAGGTCTTTTCAGCATTCGGATCGGGAATTTTTTCGCGCTGGTGCGGATCGGTGAAGGCGCTGAACGCGGCGAACTCATTGCGCCGACCTTCGCGCACCAGATCCGCCAGTTCACCGTGGTGGCTGGTGAAGAACAGGAACGGTTGCTCGGCGGCGAACTCATCGCCCATGAACATCAGCGGAATCATCGGTGACAGCAGTAACAGTACGGTGGCGGCCTGCACGGCGCGTGGGTCGGCTAATTGATGCAGGCGTTCGCCGAAGGCCCGGTTGCCGATCTGGTCGTGGTTCTGCAGAAACAGGATGAAAGCGGTGGAGGGCAGGTGTTCACTCGGCTCGCCGCGCGGTTCGCCGTGGCGGGTGATGTGGCCTTGAAACACGAATCCCTGGCTCAGGCAGCGGGCCAGTTGCTCAGTGGGTTGCAGCGCATAGTCAGCGTAATAGGCATCGGTTTCGCCGGTCAGCAGCACGTGCAGAGCGTTGTGCCCGTCGTCGTTCCACTGGGCGTCGTAATCCTCTTCGAGCAGGCTCGACTGGTTGAGCTCGTTTTCCACGGTCAGCCAGACGTGACGCGTCGGATCGATCTGTTGACGGATGCGTTGAGCCAGTTCGGGCAGGAAATCCGGGCTTTCGATCGCATGCACTGCGTCCAGGCGCAGACCGTCGAAACGGTATTCGAGCACCCACATCAGCGCGTTTTCGATAAAGAAGTCCCGCACTTCACGGCGGCGGAAGTCGATCGCCGCCCCCCAGGGCGTGTGCTTGTCTTCGCGGAAAAAACCTTTGGCGTAGCGCCCGAGGTAATTGCCGTCAGGGCCGAAGTGGTTGTAGACCACGTCGAGAATCACCGCCAGACCATGGCCGTGGGCGCTGTCGATCAGGTGTTTGAGTTGTTCCGGGGTGCCATAGGAGGCTTGCGGTGCGAAAGGCAGGACGCCGTCGTAACCCCAGTTGCGGGTACCGGGAAATTGCGCGACAGGCATCAGTTCGATGGCGGTAATCCCCAGCTCGACCAGACGCGCCAGATGCTGCTCGACTTCCGCAAAACCGCCGAGTGCGCCGACGTGCAGCTCGTAGATCACCGCTTCGCTCCACGGCCGGCCGTGCCAGGTGGTGTGCCGCCAGTCATAGGCCAGCGGATCGACCACCACGCTGTGGCGGTCAAGGTCACCGTCCTGAGCGCGGGAGGCCGGGTCGGGCACCTCCAGTTCACCGTCGATATTGAAGCGGTAGCGGGTGCCCGCCGGGCACCGGGCCTTGATCACGAACCAGCCATCGCCCTGCGGCAACATCGGCAGGGACTGGCCGTCTTCAAGTTCGACACTGACGTAAAACGCATCCGGTGCCCACAGCGCAAACTGAGTGTGTTCGGCGTCCTGCATGATCGCGCCGTGGGGCCAGTTTTCTTGGGTCCGTAACGGCATCGTGAAAAGCTCCCTGAGTTATTTGTGGCCGGCTTTACCCAGCGCCTTGGCGACCAGTCGTTCGTAGAGTTCGGCGTAGGGTTCGACCGCTTTGCACCAGTTGAACGGCGCGGCCATGGCCCGGCAGCGCATCGCGTTGAGCAATTCGGGGAAGGCGAAGACCTTGAACGCACGGCTCAGGGCTTCGCGGTAGCTGTCGGCGGTGGATTCGTCGAAAAGGAAACCGGTGACGCCATTCTCGATGGTGTCGGCCAGCCCGCCGGTATTGCGCGCCACCGGCAACGAGCCGAAACGCTGGGCGTACATCTGACTGAGGCCGCAAGGCTCGTAACGCGACGGCATCAGCAGGAAATCGCTGCCGGCGAACATGCGGCGGGCGTCGGTTTCATTGAAGCCGATGCGCACGCCGATCTGCCCGGGGAAGCGCAGCGCCAGCTCACGCATGGCCTGTTCTTCTTCCGGCTCGCCACGGCCGATGATTGCGATCTGGCCGCCGTTCTGCACGATGTATTCGGAGACGGCTTGCGTCAGGTCCAGACCTTTTTGATAGACCAGTCGCGAAACCACGGCAAACAGCGGGCCGCTGGAGTCGCTCAGGCCAAACAGTTCACGCACATGGGCGGCGTTGATCGCTTTGCCTTCCCAGTCGCCGATGGCGAACGGCGCGAACAGGTGCGGATCCGTCGCGGCGTCCCAGCTTTCGTCGATGCCGTTGGGAATGCCGCTGAGCAAGCCTTGCTGGGTCTTGGCGGCGAGAAAACCGTCGAGACCGCAGCCAAAATCCGGGGTGGTGATCTCTTGCGCATAGGTCGCGCTGACCGTGGTGATGTGGCTCGAATAGGCCATGCCAGCCTTGAGGAACGACATCTTGCCGTAAAACTCCATGCCTTCCTGTTGCAGAGCATGGGTCGGGATGCCGAGTTCCGGGCACGAGCCAAGGCTGGTCACGCCTTGATAGGCCAGGTTGTGAATGGTGAACAGGGTCGGCGTGCGCTGCCCGCGCCAGTGCATATAGGCAGGAGCCAGACCGGCCGGCCAGTCGTGGGCGTGCACCAGATCCGGGCACCAGTGAATTTGTGCGAGGTTGGCGGCGATGTCGGCAGCGGCCAGACCCAGGCGGGCGAAACGGATATGGTTGTCGGGCCAGTCGCGGCCATTGTTGGCGCCGTAGGGCGAGCCTTCACGTTCATACAGTTCAGGGCAGATCAGGACGTAGATCACCAGTCCGTCCGGCATGTCCATACGCCCGATCTTGCACGGGGGCAGTGCGGCATGGCCGCCGAGTTCGCCGATGATATGGATCGGGTTCTCGCTGTGCATCACCTGCGGGTAGCCGGGGATCAACACCCGCACATCGTGCAAGTGCGCCATGGCGCGGGGCAGGGCGGCGGAGACGTCACCCAGACCGCCGGTCTTCACCAGGTCGGCGATTTCCGAGGTGACGAACAGCACTTTCTTCTTGTTCGGATTCTGGCTGGCGACTGGCGTCAGCGTTTTGGTGCCCGGGACGCTGATCGACCGGCTGCCGGGAAGACTCATGGTGCTCGATTCACCAACCGCCTGCTGAGCACGCTCTCCCTGAATATCCAATGCCGCACTGATCATATGAATCTCCCGTGTCGTTGATCTGATTCTTGTATCGAACAAGCTGTGGCCAAATCCTGTGGCCGGGCGCAAACGCGCCACGCATCGGTGAGCAAACGCTACCCAACACGCGCAAGCAGAATGGGTGAAAGGGCCGTTGCAAGGATTGCACCAGTCGCGTTGACCCTGCCTTTCAGATGACCCGCCGCCATCGGCAAAAGTTTCGACAATTTTTCGGCTTTGTGACTGGCCGGTTTTAACCCGCGAAAATCAGTCTAGGCCAGATCCTAGAGCGGGCGAGAGCAAACGGGTAAATTGTTCGACAATCGGTTTGCAGGCAGCGAAAACCGTGGTGTTCAAGCCGGAACGCACCGACGAAGGGCAGGTTTTTTTGATGGGGAGGGCTAAAACGGTGACTGGACGGTCACGATTTTGTGCTAGCGGAAAGGCAAGGTGCACTGTTGTGGTGCGGTCAGTTTGTTGATCTGCTGAACACGGATGCACCTGTAGGAGCTGCCGAAGGCTGCGATCTTTTGATCTTGTTTTTTAGATCAAGATCAAAAGATCGCAGCCTTCGGCAGCTCCTGCACGGGGTCAGTTGAGGATTCGGATTGGGTTGCCGGCCGCCCACCCCTGAATATCCTCGATCATCTGTGCAAAGAACTGCGCATAGTTCTGCCGGCTGACATACCCCACATGCGGTGTGGCCAGCACATTGTCCAGCGTGCGAAACGGATGCAGTTCAGGCAATGGTTCCTGATCGAACACATCCAGCGCCGCTGCGGCGATCTTGCGTTTCTGCAATGCCTTGATCAGCGCCGCTTCATCGACGATCGGCCCGCGGGCGGTGTTGACCAGCAGCGCGCCGGGTTTCATCCAGTCCAGCGCCTGTGCGTCGACCAGCCCACGGCTGCGCTCGCTCAATACCAGATGCACCGACAGCACATCGGCCTGCTCGAACAGTTGCTGTTTGCTGACCCGGGTCACGCCGACGGCTTCAGCGCGTTCGGCGGTGAGATTCTCACTCCAGGCAATTACGCGCATGCCAAACACCTGACCGAATTGCGCGACCTTTTGACCGATGCTGCCCAGACCAAGAATGCCCAGGGTTTTGCCGTGCAAATCACCGCCCAGCCCTTGCTGCCAGCCGCCGGCGCGCAGGGCATTGGCTTCATTCACCAGATTGCGCGTGGCGGCCATGATCAGTGCCCAGGTCAGTTCCGGCGCCGCGTGCTTATAGCTGTCGGTGCCGCAGACCTGGATCCCGAGCCTGGCAGCCGCCTGCATGTCCAGCGCCGCGTTGCGCATGCCGCCGGTGACCAGCAGCTTGAGGTTGGGCAGGCGCTGCAGCAGGTCCTGATCGAAACGCGTGCGCTCGCGCATTACGCAGATCACCTGGTACTGGCCAAGACGTTCGGCCAGTGTGGCGTTGTCCGCCGGGTAGTCGTGCACAAACGTCACTTCGCCGATGCTGTCGAGCACCGACCAGTCGACCACGTCCCGCGCCACGTCCTGCCAGTCATCGATCACTGCAATCTGCACCGCCATCAGCCTTACCTCATCAACGAACGGGATTGGGGTTGTTCAGCCAGCCGAGCAAGGCCTGGTGAAATTTCGTCGGTTCTTCCATCTGCGGCGCGTGGCCCATGCCGGGAAACTCCACCAGCGTCGACTGTGGAATCAGTTTGGCGACCTGCTTGCCGAGCACCTCATAGTGGCCGATTTTCGCCTTGACCTCGGGGGAGGCGAGATCCTTGCCGATGGCGGTGGTGTCGGACGTGCCGATCAGCAACAGGGTCGGCATCTTCAGGTCCTTGAACTCGTAGTACACCGGCTGGGTGAAGATCATGTCGTAGATCAGCGCCGAGTTCCATGCCACCTGGGTCTTGCCTGGCCCATTGCTCAGGCCGGCGAGCATGTCGACCCAGCGGTCGAATTCGGGTTTCCAGCGGCCGTCGTAATAGGTGTTGCGTTCGTAGTCACGAATGCCTTGGGCGGTGACCTTGAGTTCGCGCTGATACCACTGATCGACGGTGCGATAAGGCACGCCGAGGGCTTTCCAGTCCTCCAGACCGATCGGGTTGACCAGCGCCAGTTGTTCGACCTGTTCCGGAAACAATAGCGCGTAGCGGGTGGCGAGCATGCCGCCGGTGGAGTGGCCGAGCAGCGTGGCTTTCTGGATGCCGAGGGCCTTGAGCAGTTGTTGGGTGTTGGTCGCCAGTTGCTGGAAGCTGTACTGATAGTGGTCGGGCTTGCTCGAGGTGCAGAAGCCGATCTGATCCGGCGCGACGACGCGGTAACCGGCCTCGCTCAAGGCCTTGATCGAGCTGTCCCAGGTGGCGGCGCAGAAATTCTTGCCGTGCATCAGCACCACGGTGCGGCCGTTGGCCTTGCCATGGGCGGCGACGTCCATGTAACCCATCTGCAGGGATTTCCCCTGGGACTGAAAGGCAAAGTGCTTGAGTGTGTAGGGATACTGAAAACCCTGCAGCTCCGAACCATAGGTCGGGCCGTCGGCGGGGGCTGCTTCAGTTGCGGCGGCATGGGCAAACAGCGGCAGCGCGGCGCTGAGGAACAGGCCGGGCAGCCAGCGGGAGAGCGTGACGGACATAGGGACAAACTCCATGAAAATCGGCCGATGCTGGAACGCCCGGATTAGGGCGACGTTAACGACAGGCAACGCCGCGAGCGGAATGTTCAACCGAGCCAGCCCAGGGTCAGCATCGCCACCACCGCGTAGCGCGCGCCCTTGGCCAGGGTGACGATCAATAGAAAGCGCCCGAGTGGCTCGCGCATGACGCCGGCGATCAGGGTCAGCGGATCACCGATCACCGGCAGCCAACTGAGTAGCAGTGACCAGTGACCGTAACGCTCGTAATGTTTGCGTGCGGTGGCCATGTGTTTCGCGCTGACCGGAAACCAGCGTCGATCCTGAAACCGTTCGAGGCCACGCCCCAGCCACCAGTTGACCAGCGAACCGAGGACATTGCCCAGCGTCGCCGCGCCTAACAGACCCCAGAGCCAGTAACGATCGCTGGCGATCAGGCCGACCAGCAACGCTTCCGATTGCAGCGGCAGCAGCGTCGCAGCGCCGAACGCCGCCGCGAACAGCCCGAGGTAACCGGCAGCCATCAATGTGCCGGGTAGTCCGCCACCACCACATCCGTGCCGTCGTTTTTCAGGCCGATCACTTGATAGGCATCGCTCATGCCGTCCATTTCCATGCCCGGCGAACCCATAGGCATGCCCGGTGCGGCGATACCCAACAGATCGTCACGCTTGCTCAGGGCCAGTACTTGTTCAGCCGGCACGTGGCCTTCGACGAACTTGCCGTTGATCAGCGTGGTATGGCACGAGCCCAGGCGCGGTGGTACGCCGTGTTGCTGCTTGAAGCGGCTCATGTCGCTTTCGACGTGGTCTTCGACTTTGAAGCCGTTGGCTTCGAGGTGGCTGATCCATTTTTTGCAGCAGCCGCAATTGGCATCGCGATGCACTTCGATCGGAATCAGGTCGGCCGCCTGGGCCAGGGAGGAGAGAAGCAGGGCGCTGAGGGCGGTCAGTCGCAGGGAGGTTCGCATAATGGATTCTCGGCTCGGATGACGATCAAAAAGGAAAGCATTTTGACCGGATTATCCTGCCCGGCATCAACGGAGTGTTTCAAGTTGATACAAGACAGGCTGGCAGGATGATCATTGATCAAGCCTGACAGCCTGCTGAGAGGGAGATTACAAATCTGTCAGGCTCAACGAACCTTGAACCGCCCCATGATCGCGCTCACCCGGTTATTGGCCTCCAGCAGCTGGTGGGTGTTGCGTTCGCTGGCCTGGCCGCTGTGCACCAGTTCTTCGACCATGTGCCGGATCTGCACCATGCTGCGGTTGATCTCTTCGGTGACTGCGCTCTGCTGTTCGGCAGCGGTGGCGATCTGCGTGCTGAGGCTGTTGATGTGACTGACCGAACCGGCCATTTCATCCAGACCCGAGTTGACCCGCGCCGTGGCGTCGGCGGCGGACTGGCAACTGGCCTGAGTGTTTTCCATGGCGCTGACCGAGGAGCTCACGCCTTGGGTCAGGCGAGTCAGCATTTCGTTGATCTCCGAGGTGCTGGCCTGAGTGCGGGCGGCGAGGGCGCGGACTTCGTCAGCCACCACGGCAAAGCCGCGACCCTGTTCACCGGCCCGGGCGGCTTCGATGGCGGCGTTGAGCGCCAGCAGGTTGGTCTGGCCGGCGATGGCGCCGATCACCCCGAGGATCTCGGTGATGCGCTGGGCGTCCTGCTGCATGTTCTCGACTTTTTTGGTGGCGCTGGCCACTTCATCGATCAAGGCCACCACGCTGTTGGTGGCTTCACCGACGACCACCCGCGAACGGTCGGCGTTTTCGTTGGCGCGTTGGGTGAACGCTGCGGTTTCTGCGGCGTTCTGCGCGACGCTTTCGGCCGTCGAGCTCATCTCGGTGATGGCGGTAACGGTCTGATCGGTTTCCGATGCATGGCGCAGCAGAATCTGGCTGGTGTTGGCCGACGTGCGTTGCAGATCGTCGAGGCTTGAGGCCATCGCGCCGGTGGCCTGCGTCACTTCACCGATCATGTTCTGCAAGTAGGCAATAAAGGTGTTGACCGAGTGGCCGATGGCGCCCAGTTCATCTTCGGCGCGGATGGTGATGCGCCGGGTCAGATCGGCATCGCCGCTGGACAACGAATCGATATTGGCCTTGAGCGCCTTCATTCGCGACACCAGTTGGCGGATCGCATACACCTGCAACAGCACCAGCAGAATCACCAGCGGAATCTGCAGCAGGCTCAGGCTGCTGAGCACGTCGTCACGCTGGGCGGTGAGCATTTTCGTTGGCAGGGCGGTGGCGAGGAACCACGGCGTGCCTTCGATCGGGCGCATGAAGAACGTGCTGGCCTCGCCATTGTTGTCGAACTCGACGCGTTGCGCCTGATCACGGTTTTGCAGACCCGCTTTGACCTGACTGGCGAAGGTCGAACCGGCGGCCAGCTCGCTGATGTTCTTCAGCACGATCGGGCCGCTGATGCGCGAGCTGTTGCTGATGATCTTGCCGTCGGCCTCGACGATCAGCATTTCAGCGTTGAGGTCTTTTTCCTTGCGCGCCACCAGATCGTTGAAGAAGCCCAGCGTCACGTCGATGGTCGACACGCCCCAGGCTGCACCGTTTTTCTGGATCGCCATGGCGCAGTTGGTGCGCGGTTCGGCGCTGGCGTCGTCTTTATAGGCGGCCGCCCAGGCGCACTGGCCGCGCGGGGTCTGCATGCCACCCTTGTACCAGCTCTGATCGTAGTAGTTCGGCGCCGCGTCGCTGTTCCAGAAAGTGTTCACCGCCAGTTTGCCCGAGGCATCGCGGTGCCAGAACGTGCTGAACTTGTTACGTCCGGCTTCACGCTGACCCGGCAACGGCCAGATCCCGCCACCAAACACTTTCAGTTCGCCGTACTGATCCACCAGCCCCGGCAACACCGTGTCGATGGCCGCGCTGTCGAGCAGCGGAATGGTCTGGGTGATGCTGCGCTGCTGCGACTGAACCTTATTGAGTTCGCCCTGAATCTGCTCGGCGACTTCGGCAATCCGGTTGAGCACCACCTGTTCTTCGGTATGCCGCAGTTTGGGTGCAACCAATTGGCTGATACCGACCACGGTCAGCACCGACAGCAGCAGGATGAACAGAACCAGAAATAACGTGTAGCGAGCCTGAATGGTGCGGAATGCGGGCATGGAGACCGGTCCTTGAGCTGCGATTCTTATTGTGGGGTCGAGGGAAAAACGGCGGGGTCACACCAGCGTATCGTCGGCGAACGGGGAAGCTTTAGGTACTTTCGTGCAAGAAAGTTTCTGGCTGACAGAAGGGGCGTATCGACCCTGATACAAATGATTTGACCACCTGTTTAATCGGTACGGAAAAAGCATCGCCAGCCATCGTCAAACTGCCATGAAGCCCAGTGATAGTGAGCTTGCGGTGATTTGTATCGAGAATGTACAGAAATTGTAAGCGACTGCACTAAAAGGGTTGGTGCCACTAGTTGGCCGGTAGATACTTCGCGTCATTCAAAGTGTCACCAAGGACATTTCATGGTTATTTCACAGGGAGTCTTCTCATGACGATCGGCATTGTCGGTGGTTGGGAAAGCAAGGCAGGGGTGCTGGTTCGCAATACGGGCGCGAAAAAGCAGGTGAATCAGAGCGTCAAGGTGCAGCAGATGCTGACCATGGTCGGCAACGATCCGAACGCGCTGAATACCGCGGAAATGGACAAGCAGGGCCTGCGCAAGAACATCAAGGGCTTCGACCCGTCGAACACTTCGGTCAAACAACTGGGCAATCTGAGCGTTTTCCTGCGCAGCCGCGGGCTGATCTCCGAGATCACCTCGTTCACCTTGCTCAATGCTGGCGACAAGTTCGACCGGTTCGGCGTGACCAAAGACGTCGATGCCAAATTCAACGCACTGGAATATTTCGCGACCCAGCTCGACGCGATCCAGAGCAATGGCCTCAATGGCAACGCTTACGGCAAGAACCTGATCCCCGAATTCAAAAAGGCGATCTATGTGCTGCAGAACCTGAAAACCTACGGTGAAGGCAACGCGCCGAAACCGGTGGATCAAGGCGTCAAAGCCAAGGCCTGAATCTTGAGAACGGCCCGCCCATTTTTTTGTGGGCGGGCCGTTTTTTTAGCCTCGGTACATTTCCCCGGCGCGGCGGGCCTGGTCCTGCAAGCGTTGCATGTGCGGACAGTGCAATGTCAGCGTTGACGGCTGGTAGCCGCGATGAAACAGCGCCAGCCAGCCTTCGCTACGCTCATCGGGGACGATCCCGGTGAAAGCGAAACCTACATCGGCAAGTTGGCCCATTGCGGCGGGAAAACCCTGGGCGAGCCTGAGCCTGAGCGAAACCAGCCATTGCACCGGCAGTCGCTCAAGTTGCCTGAGCAGGTTGTCATCGAGCTCCTTGAGCACGATGTCATAGCGCCCCGAGGCATGTTCGACACGGACCTTCGGGCCTCTCCAGGGCGCGGCTTTGTCGGTGGTACCAAACGCCCCCTCCAGATGCGACATCAATTCGCCGCAATCCGCTGGCCAGACCAGCGCGGGCAGTGGGCGTCGAAAACCCTCGATGTCGTAGTGGCCGACAACGATCGTCTCTCGGTCCTGTCCTTCGAAGGGCGAAGCGGCGTAATCCGGCAACAGACCGCAGCTGTGAAAGCCGAGACTGGCGGCCATACGCTGAGTGTACGGATGGTGCGTGACCTGCTTGATGGTGACGCCCCGGCTATCCAGGGCCTGGGCATGAATCAGCAATTGCCGGCCCAACCGTGTGGCGATGTTCTGCCCGCGGGCATCCGGATGTACCACCGTCAGTGCCAGTTCTGCCAGTGAGGATCTGCCAGACCGGCGAAACAGGGTGGCATGCCCGCGAATCTGCCCGTTCACCTCCGCCACCAGCGAGTGCCAGCGCCCGTCACTGTGGTTCTGATTGATCATGCACGGCAGATATACATGCGGTTGAGGATAACGAGTGCTGTAAATGGCTTCGAACAGGCCATTGACTGCCGGTGCGTCGGTGATGCGATAACGCCGCAGGAGGGTCTTGGCCATCAGGCTTGCTGCTCGCACGGAGTCTGATAGTCGCGCCGGTCCACAACCCGCTGATGCTTGCCGGAACGTGGGTGACACGTCAGTTCATCGCTGGCGCAGGCGATCACATGCAGATCGAGCAATTGCTCGCGGTGCAGCTTCTCGATCAACGGATATTGCTCGATCAGCGTGCTGCGCAGGTTTGCGCTGGCCTGGGCGATATCAGTCATGTGCCTGTCGGGTACCCATCTGAGACTCAGCAGGTCTTTTTTTCCCTGCTGCTCGATGACCAATTGCCAGTCGGCGCTGGTACCGAGGCTTTGCACCAGTTCGCCAATGTCACGAATGTCCAGACTCAAAACGCCCACCCGCACTCGCTGGCTGCTCATGCTGCGTCCCATCAGTGCGAATTTGCGCATGGGCGTGCCGGGCGGTTCACGCCAGCACGCCAGATCACCGACGGGATAGCGGATGACGGGCATCAGGCGACGGGTCAGATTGGTCATGACCAGTTTGCCGTTACGGTTGCATTCTTCGATGACTGCGCCGCTCACCTCATCGATGATCTCCAGCATGCTGTGGTGCTCCAGCATTCGGTGTTCGCCCAGAGCGCAATCGCGAGTGCTGACGCCGATCAATCCGGCATCGACGCTGGCGTAACCGATGGAGGCGATACGCGCGTTCGGAAGCACCCGACGCAGCACTTGCAGCTGTGCGCCGAACAGGCTCTCGCCACCGTAGAGCAGGGTTTCGACGCCCTCCAGAACCTGCGACCGGCGCTCGAGCCAGGCGGCAAATTTCAACAGTTGCGCCGGCACGCCAGCCAGCACGTTGATCCGGTTCGCCACGATCGATTTGGCCAGTACGGCGCTATCAACGGCCCCGGCGAACGGAAACTCGCTGACGGGCGTCTCGACATGTGTCAGGGCATCGTGGACGAAAATGAAGCTTGCATACAGGTCACCGACGAAGAACAGATTGGCGACTCGGTCTCCGGGGTTCAGTTGTGCTGTGAGGTGGTTGCCGAAATCGCGCGTCAGGGTTTGCCATTCGCCGCGGGTGAACAGCGACAGTTTGCCTGAACCGGTGGTCCCCCCGGTCTGGAAGACCAGCGCATCCGCGGTCGGGCCGGTCAACGGCGACCACTGCTGCAGGGGCTGGCTGCCGTGCCAGTACTGCCCGGGATCGACCAGAGGCAACTCGTTCAAGCTGCTGAGGGGACCTGCAACGTCCTTGAAGTGTTCACGGTAATAAGGCGAATGTTGGCGGGCAAAATCGAGCAAGGCATTCAAATCTTTGATGGTGTTCATGGTGGTTTCATATGCAAAGGAGCGGTGGGGCGCCAGCAGGCGCCCATCTTCAGCGGCGTGAATCAATCACTGTCGGTGTTTTGCCGCTGTGTTTGTTGCGGACAAATTGCGCAACGGCGCATTGCTCGACGTCCACGGTGAGCAGTCCGGTCTGCACCAGCGTGCTCAGCGTTTGATAGTTCTGCAGCTGAAGGTGGGCCTGAGCCGGCTCCAGAGGACTGCGTAGTCGCATGCGCTCCCGGCCGTCAGGGCCGTGGTCGAGGATCAGTTGAAACGGTGCTTGCAGGTGCTGCTCCAGCGTTGTCAGCGAGATGAAGTCAGTGCCGATGCGCAGCAATTTGCCGTGCCGTTGCAGCAGCTCGAAGCGCGGTGAGGTCAGACCGCAGGGACATGGGCCGGATAGCCAGCGTCCGCTGTCACCGATGTCATAGCGCTGCACGGACTGGCCCTGACGCGCCCGGGAGGTAACCAGCAGACGCCCCGACTCACCGTGATCGACCGGCGCATCCTGATCGAAATGGACGATTTCCAGGTGCTGGATGTCGCTCATCAGGTGGAACACACCGTCTGCCGTGGCCTGGCAGGCATGGCCGAGCGGACCGGCATCGACACTGCCGTAAATCGCCGACCGGATCAGCCTGACTCCGCAGCTTTGCAACAACTCGCGGGTGGGCGCGCTCACGTGCTCGCCACCGAGAAAAACCTTGTCGATGGCGCCGTAGCGCTGCAGTGTCTGCTGTTCGTTGAGAAACAACCGGTGCACGGTGCTGGGCATGCCGATCAGCACGGTGATCCGTTGTTGCACGATCAGTTGCGCGATCTCCCGGTAATCGTCATCCGCTGGAGCGCCCATCGGCCAGTGTCGGGCCTCCAGTTGTTCCAGCGCCTTGGCAAAACTTGAAAACCCACCGTACAGCCCGCCGCTGAAGAACAGGTTCATGACGTTGTCTTGCGCCGGATCGAGGCCGGCGGCGAGCAGACCGTCGGCGGTGGCACGCATCTGAAGCTGGAAATCGTGGTAACTGAAAGCGGAAAGTGTGGGCGTACCGCTGCTGCCGCCGGACCGAAAGTACAGTTGTGCCTTGGCATTCGGTGGCTGACTTGCAAATGTCGCCTTGTCCATGATCGAAACCCCTGATAGCGCTGGCTCAGGAGGCTGGCGGTCAAGCGTGGCACGACCCGCCAGCGCGTCCGGCGGCAGGCTGACCGACACGCGACGGCTCAGGCGCTGCAGGGCGTAAACACCGTCATGGGGTTCGCCGTCGTAGCCGTCGTGGATGGCTTCAATCGGGGCGATGCGGGTCACACCGGCGGCGATCAGCGTCTGCGCCAGTTCGGCGATTTGCACCTCAGGACACAGCAAGGCACAGCTCTGCAGTACGTTGCGCCACGGCAACAACGTAGCGCCGAGCAGTTCGCGGGGCAGGGGTTTGAGCAGCAGGCTGCGAAACAGCGCAGAAGGTTCGAGCTGACGGTCATGGCTCCAGATCACCCGCCAGTGCGGCGTATTCCAGACCCGGCCGCTTTGCCCGGCAAAACTCTGCGCCAGCCGCGCCATCGCCGCACTGGTGGTGATTTGTGAGGCTTCTTCGAGCGTCGGGGTGAGCGCCGGCCAGTGCCCGGTGCGACGCTCGAACGCGGCAGCCAGTTGCGCCCCGATATCGTTCAATACGCTCGCATCGTCGCTGTCGACCAGCAACCATTGCGGGCTGGAGCAGGCTTGCTGATCGAGGCGGCAGACTTCATCGGCAATGGCATCGAGGACGGCGGGTGATGCCGCATCCGGGGTCAGGTAGGCGAAGCTGATGCGGTGACCCCAGTCGATCCAGCGACAGCCTGGCGGGATCTGCAGTCGGATGGCTTGCAGCGCGGTTTCGCCGCCCCAGGCGGAGACACCGTTGGCGTGTTTGCACAGCTGACCGATTTGTCCGGTCGTTGTCGGCAACACCGCGACGTATCCATCGAGTTGCCCGCTCGGGTCACATTCCAGCAACTTCTGGAGCAGGCGCGCAGTGAGTCCGCCGTCGCTGCTGCTGGGCCGCAGCCAGTTGACGTTGCCGCTCAACAGACCCTCCAGCATTGCGCAGAACGCCAGCAACGGCGCGTTGGCCGGCGTGATGTGAACCACCAGTCCCAGAGGGCTCCAGCGCTCGAAACGCGACTGCCGATAGTCGATGCGGCGCAGGGAGTCGGGTTGCAGGCCCAGCTCACGATCAAGCTTGGCCTGCAGCGTCGCAGGCTGGCAGAAGTCGATCAGGGCCTGGCGTTGGCTGGTGTCGAGTGACAGCTCCAGAGGTTGATGCTGCAGGCGTTCGGCGAACGCCCGCGCAGCGGTCAGTAAAGTGGAGGTCTCAAGGGGTGTCTGCAGCCGATTTGGCAGTTGCGGGTAAAGTTGTTGCAGCGCACTGTCGAGATCGCAGTCGCAGCGCAGTTTTCCGTTGATCAAGTACATATCAGTGTTTCCCCAGGAATTCGGAAGCGGCCATGGCGCAGCTCCTCGCGGCCGTCGTGCCGGCGCGGCCATGCAACTGGAACCAGTCGCTCGCCAGACCACAACCGCAACTTGCAGCGGGATACAGCGTGGCGAGGTCGCTCATGACCACCGCGTGGGCGGGACTTGACGAGATGTAAGGCGAGACCAGACTGAGCAGACCGCACTGCCCATAGGGCAGGACCGAAAAGTCCACGGGGCTGCGTACGTACACTTTCGAATAGACCGGTACATGAAAATGGTGGTGGGCACACTCGATGTAAGGCACCGCGTGCTCGACGGCGCCGTAGCCATCGCGACAGTCTTTGGCATCCATGCCCAATTGCTGCTGGATCCGTGCGTACAACTGTTGCTTGGGGACCTCTTCGGCGGCACGGGTTTTCCAGCCTCCACCAAAGAACGCCAGCGACCCGGCCGGCAGTTGCAGATCCGTCGCGCCGGTGGCGCGCATGCGTTGCAGGGTTTCCCACAGAAAAGCCGGGAAACCGAAGATGCGCACCGGCAAACCTTCTTCAGCAAACGCTTGCAAGGCCGTAATCACGCCGAACAGATCGAACCGATGACCGTCACCGTCGGCCCGTAGCGCATACACCACCCGATTGACGGGGGCGAAGCCACACAGAAACTGATCGGTGAACGATGTGCCCAAGGTGATTCGCGCCTGGGGTTCGTAGCTCAGCAACAGGTAATTGCAGGGCGTATGCGGTGTAATCCAGCCGTACTGCGCAAAGATCCGCTCGACCATGTACTGCGCCGCACCCAGGCTGCGCGCGTCATAACGCATGCGGCTCTTCTGCCCGCTGGTGCCGGAGGACGTCAGTTCCAGTGCGTCCTCGCCAGTGGGGCTGAGCAGCAAATGCTGTTTGAAGAAATTGGCAAAAATCGGTGGCAGGTGCGACCAGTCCTCCAGGGTCTCGAGGTCTTTGGCTGCAATGCCATTGGCGTTCAACCAGTGCTCATAACCTGGGGTCTGTTCGATGTGAAAACGGGTGATTTCGAGCATGGCCCGATCAAACAGACCGGGCGCCAACAAGTCCGCACAGTAGGCGGCCGTGGATGCACAGAGTGCGTCACTGTGAGGGAAAAGGTGCATTAGCGGGCCTCCTCAGGTGTAGCCGGTGCAAGGTTGAGTGGCTTCGACAGGTGCACAAAACGCTGGATCAGCGGCAGGCACAGCAAACCAGCGAGTGCCGCGCACAGGGCGAAACCCTCGAGACTGTCGGCACCGCCAACAGCGGCGATCAGCGAACCGCCCGTGCCCATTACGACAATCGAGAGCATGCCGATCGTCGCGGAAACCAGGCCCTTGCTGTCATCGCTGGCGAAAAGTGCCAACCGGTACAGCGCCGCATTGCTCATGCCCAAGCCAATGGCATACAACGACAGGCTGGCAATCAACAGCGGCAGCGCAGCGCTGGACAGGGCGGTGCCGATCAATGCGATCAGGCCCAGGCACAGTGGCCATAGCGCAATGCGAATGACCCGGGTCAACGAGTGGCTGGCGAGCAAACGATCAAGGATCAGATTGCCGACAATCACGGCGCCGAAGATCGGGATTTGCCACAGCCCGTATTCGCGCGAGGACAGGCCCAGCAACTGCATCAGCAGCAGCGGCGACAGCCCGATCCAGGCAATCAGGGGCAGGCTCATCAAGCCCAGTGCGAGGCTGGCGTACAGGAAGTGGCGGTTGCCGAGCAACGTCAGATAGCGCTGCCCAATTTGCCGTGCGTTGAACGCAACGGGTGCCTGTTGTTGGCCGTCGTTGCGCATGACACCGATGGTCTCGGGCATGCAGACATACAGCCCCAGCCAGGCAACAGCCGCCGCCAGGCCCAGGCCGAGAAACAGCGTCCGCCAGCTCAGCCATTCGAGCAGCAGGCTGCCAAGCAATGGCCCGAGCAGCGGCGACAGCAATGCCACATTGCCCAACAACGCCATCAGGCGCACGGCATCCGCTTCACGGAAAACTTCCTGCAGGGCCGGATAACTGACGGCCACGACGAAGCCCAGGCCCATCCCCTGCATCAGCCGCAGCAGGTTGAACGCCTCAATGCTGCTGGTGCCAAAGGTCGCGGCACAGGCCACGCCGAACAACAGGCACCCGCTCAACAGCAGCCGCCGCCGGCCAAATCGGTCGGAGAGTGGCCCCATCAGCCATTGCAGGCAGACACCACCGATCAGGTACAGATTGAATGCGTAGGGAACATGCTGCGTGTCTGCTTCGAATTCCAGGGTAACGGCCAGCATTGCCGGCATGATCAGGTCGCTGGCCATGTAGGTCAGCAGTTCAAACAGGGAGACGGCCAGACAGAAGCCGAGGGCCTGTCCGGGGCTGATATCGATAAGTGTTCGTTGCATGCGCGGGTGTGCTCGTGGTTGGGCATCAGGAGCGCAGAGGGTAGGGTGGTGGGGAGGGGGATTTACACCAGGAAGGTATGAGCAGAAATATCAAAAAAGCGCAAAACGTTGCAGCTCGAAGAGTCTTACAAAAGCTTGTTCAGCGTCTTACACGCGCAGGTCACATTAAAGGCAGAAAGCGCCTGCTATTCAGCAGGCGCGGTCGTTCCGGGAACACAGTTTTTAACGTTTATGCGGGGAGTCATCGCCTATCGATGTTGATAATAACCGGGACCTTCCTGGTACCGATGGTGGTCGTCATGCCAGCCGCCGTGGGGGAAAATGATGCAGCCGCTCAAGGTCAGTACGGCAAGGACGGGAATCAGCCAGGTGATTCGACGGAACATTTCAAAAATCCTCATGGTTACGCCGTCATGAAGCCAAAACTCTTCATCGGCTGTAACATGAGACCGCGTTTATCAAAGCCCATCCCCGCAACACGGTATGTGCATGGCATGCAACCGGATACAAACCGGATACATTTGAAAGGTTCAGGAACCCGCAATGACCCAGAAGCAACGTTTGAAATATTCGATACTGATCGCGCTGTCGGTGCTGGCGATCATGCTCGGCCTGTCGTGGCTGCAAAATGCCGGGATGATCAGCGAGAAGACGTTCCAGTACATCGCCATCGGTGTGGCGGTGGTCGTGGTGGTGATCAACGGGGTGATGCGCCGCAAGGTCAAACCCTGACGGCGATCGCGGGACGCTTCAATCGTGATTGAGCACGGCAGCAGCCTGTGGATGCAGGCTGTAACTCTTGTCCGGGTTGAAGGTGACCACACCTTCGGCACACAGACGCTTCAACACTTCGCGCACGCTGAGAAAGGACAACGGAATATCCAGGTCCAGCAATTGGCTGTGCACACCGCGTACGCCCAGGCGTCGATCGTTTTGCGCGGCGACCAACAGCGCGTCGATGACCTTCAGGCGAATCAGGCTGGTGCGCAGGCCGAAGCTTTTGAGCAGCAGGCGAATGCGCTCATTGCCCTGGCGCTCGGGGCTGGGGCTGGGTGCGAAACTGCTCGCGCGGGGACTCATGGAAGCTCCTTGTGACGCCTGGCTACCGTCCGTTGGTAGTTGCGAGTTGTACATGGGTTACTCCTTTGCAGAGCCTGTTCAGGAAACGTTTTGGCTGCTCTCAGTAAACAAGACGTTTCAGCACGACAAATCATGAAAGGAAATATGTAGAAATTTTGTCGGTTATTCGTTGTTTTCCCGTCATCGGCGGTTTGTCACTTGGGCAAACGGGCTAAATATTTTTTTGCTGCATTCGTTTTCTGAACAGCCACCTTGCGCCCAGGCGCAGGCGTCAACTTCAGACCGAGTTCGGACCTTGCGCAAAGCACGCGTCGAACCGTGTCCTATCGATCAGGAGCGAGTGTGATTATTTCCAGGCAGTTAACCGGGCTGGCCCTCGCCAGCGCGTTTCTCGGGCTCAGTCTGTCGGCCCATGCATTCAGTCCCGCCACGCCAGCCAGTGCCGATATCCGCCGCACCGCGTTTGGCGTACCGCACATCCGTGCCGAGAACGAGCGCGGGCTGGGTTTCGGCATCGGTTACGCCTACGCGCAGGACAACCTGTGCTTGCTGGCCAACGAGATTGTCACGGTCAACGGTCAGCGCTCGCGCTATTTCGGGCCGGAGCAGTTCACTGTCGAACAACGCGAGAATCGCGTCAGCGACCTGTTCTTCACTTGGCTCAACACCTCCGAAGCGGTGAAAGCCTTCTGGGACGCGCAACCGGCGCAGGTGCACGATCTGGTGGAAGGCTATGCCGCCGGCTACAACCGCTATTTGGCCGAACGCCGCGAGCAAGGTCTGCCGCAACAGTGCCAGGGCGAGTGGGTGCGCGATATCGCTGCCGAAGATCTGGTGAAGCTCACTCGGCGCTTGTTGGTCGAGGGCGGTGTCGGGCAGTTCGCCGAAGCCCTGGCGGGCGCGACCCCGCCGCAGGCCACGGCGCAGTTCGACAGCAAGGCGCAGGCCTATCAGTTGGCGGACGCGCGCCTGCAGCGCTTCGCTCTGGATCGCGGCAGCAACGCCGTGGCGGTTGGCAGTGAACGCTCATTCAACGGACGCGGCATGTTGCTGGCCAACCCACATTTCCCGTGGGTCGGCGGCATGCGCTTTTACCAGATGCACCTGACCATCCCCGGCAAACTCGACGTCATGGGCGCCGCCTTGCCGGGGCTGCCGATGATCAACATCGGTTTCAACCAGCATCTGGCCTGGACCCACACGGTCGATTCATCCAAACACTTCACTTTGTATCGCCTGCAACTCGACCCGAAAGACCCGACCCGCTACCTGCTCGATGGTAAATCGTTGCCGCTGAACAAGCAGACCGTTACCGTGCAGGTCAAACAGGCGGATGGCCAAGTGGTGCCGGTTTCGCGCGATGTCTACAACTCGCAGTTCGGCCCGATCGTACAGTGGCCGGGCAAACTCGACTGGGATCATCAGTACGCTTACAGCCTGCGCGACGCCAATCTGGACAATGATCGCGTGCTGACGCAGTGGTACGCGATGAACCAGGCATCAAGCCTCAAGGCTCTGCAGGATTCGGTGCACAAGATCCAGGGCATCCCGTGGGTCAACACGCTGGCCGTGGATGACAAGGGGCAAACGCTGTACATGAACCTGTCGGTGGTGCCGAACGTCAGCGCCGACAAACTGGCCAAGTGCAGCGACCCACGCATCGGCTTGCAGATGATTGTGCTCGACGGTTCCAACAGCGCTTGCGCCTGGGATACCGATCCGCAAGCGGCGCAGAAGGGCATCTATGCCGCCAACCAGCTGCCGCAACTGTTGCGCAAGGACTTCGTTCAGCACTCCAACGATTCCGCGTGGCTGGCCAACCCGGCACAACCGCTGACCGGGTTCTCGCCACTGATCAGTCAGGAAGGCCAACCACTGGGGCTGCGATCACGATTTGCGCTGGAGCGTCTGAGTGCGCTGGGCAAAAAGGGGCCGCTGGCGGTCAAGGATCTGCAGCAGATGGTGATGGACGACAACGTCTATCTGGCAACCCAGGTGCTGCCCGATCTGTTGAAGTTCTGCGCTGCGGATCTGGGGGCGGACGCGGCCGCGTTGAAGCCGGTTTGCGTCAGCCTCAAGGGCTGGGATGGCCGGGCGAATCTGGATTCGGGCATTGGTCTGGTGCACTTCCAGAACATCATGCAGGCGTTGCAAGCGTCGCCGGATGTCTGGCGGGTGCCGTTCGATCCAAAAGACCCGCAACATACGCCACGCGGGTTGGCGATCGAGCAACCGGCCGTGAGCAAGGAACTGCGTGAAGCGCTGCTGGCGTCGGCTGCCACTGCGCAGAAAATGGGTCTCAAGCCTGAAACCCGTTGGGGCGATATTCAGGTGGTGAGCAGCGGCGCTCGACAAACTGCGATCCACGGCGGGCCCGGGACGCTGGGAATCTACAACGCGATCCAGAGCGTGCCGCGTGAAGACGGCAAACTCGAAGTGATCAGCGGTACCAGTTATCTGCAAGTGGTGAGCTTTGACGACAACGGTCCGCATGCTCAGGGGCTGCTGGCGTTCTCGCTGTCGAGCGACCCCGAGTCGAAATATTCCCGGGATCAGACCCAGGCGTTTTCGAAAAAGCAGTGGAGCGTGTTGCCGTTCACTGAGCAGCAGATTGCTGCCGATCCGCAGTATCAACTGCAGACTGTTCGCGAAGTCGCGGGCAAGAGCGCTGAGGTGGTTGCGCAGTAAGTCAGCCTGAACGAAAAAGCCGCTGCCCCCTGAATGGGTACAGCGGCTTTTTATTGCGCTGGGTTCACCCTGGCAGGTGGTGTCGGGTTTCAGGTCTTCGGCGGCTGCCGCGGCATCGAATTGATTACCGGATCACCCTCGGTATTACGGGTCAGGTAGACCGGCAACACTTTGGGCAGGGTGTTGACGAGGCCGCCGAGTTCTTTGACGTTGTAGACACCGCCGACACGGATGGCACCGGTACTGGCGTCAGCCAGTTTCAACGGTTTGCTCAGATAGCGATTGATCAGCGGCAAGGCCTCATTCAGTGCCAGGTTGTCGAGCACCAGTTTGCCACTGCGCCAGGCCAGAGCGTTGTCGTTGGCGTAGGTCTGACTGATCTGTGGCATGTAATCGCCATGCCGGTACTGCGCCTGCATGGCGGGCCCAAGGCGCAGACCGTCGCCGGGCAGTGCGGCGTTGCTGGTTACTAGCACCGAGCCTTCGATCAGATTGACCCGCACCTGATCTTCGTAGAGCCAGACATTGAAGCGGGTGCCAGTCACGCGGATCTTGCCTTCGCCGGCCCTGACCACGAACGGGTGGGAGAAGTCATGACTGACTTCGAAAAACGCCTCGCCTTTTTTCAGGGTGACTCGGCGTTCGTCCTTGTAATTGCTGAAAGTCAGCTCGGTGTTGAGGTTGAGTTCGACTTGACTGCCATCGTTCAAGGTAACTTGACGGACATTGTCGGTGGCTTCGAAGTGCTGATAGCTGTTGGGCAACCAGCCCAGATTCCAGCCACTGTACGCGGCCAGTGGCAAGGCCAGTGCGCACACGCTCGCCGCAATTGCATAGCGACGCCAGGCGGGAACCGCTTTATTCAGCGGTACATTCGGCAGCGCCTGCGGACGGGGCAAGTGCTCGGCAACGTCCCAGATTTCCAGCATGGCGTCATATTCGAACGCATGCAGCGGATGCGCATCGCGCCATTGCTCGAAAGCCAGACGCTCCTCGGTGGAGCAGTCTGCGGCGTGCAGACGCATGCACCAGTGCGCGGCGGCATCGGTGATTGCATCATATTCGGCTTCCGAGAGGGATTCTTGGGTCATTGACTCGTCCTGATTTGCTGCATTCTAACCTTGCGGGTCGGGTGCCGAGAACATCCGTCATGGCAATTGCCCATCAAAGTGGAACTTATTTTTCCGTGTGGCGCCCAAAAACAGGACGTTAGACGAACATCATCCACAAATGGAGTGAAAAAATGATCAAAAAAACCTTGGCCGCTGCAATCGCCACCGCCGCCTTGTTCAGTGCCGGTGCTGCCATGGCTGACCGTCCCGGTGCGGGCTGGGTCACCATCGAAAAGGCTATCGAGATCGTGAAAACCAAGGCCGGTTACGTCGAAGTCTATGAAATCGAGGCCGACAATGACGGCTACTGGAAAGGTGAGGGACGCAAGGCCGATGGTTCGGTGTATGAATTCCGTATCGATGGTGCCTCGGGCAATGTATTGCGCGACCAGAAAGACTGACCTTACCCCGCGATAAACAATGCGCAGGCCAACCGCCTGCGCATTTTTTTTACCTCAGTTGAGCCCTCCGTGAGGTTGGGTTACTGGATCCAGCTGGCGGCCCATTTCACAGATCAGAAAGGCGATCGAATCGGCATTGCGCAATATCGTGTCGATGCGTGGAGTCGGGTTGGAAGGGTTGAGAAAAGCCGTCCGCGCGTCATCCAGATTCGTGGTACGCGTGGTCTTGAGAATTTCCTTGCGTACATGATTCATGCCTTCAATCATGTCGATATCCAGCCACTCCTGAAGTTCATGGCTCCAGCGCGAGAACAGCTCTTCACGGGGGGTAGACAGTGACAGAGCTTCGCGTTGAAAACGTGTCTGCAACTGTTTGCGGGAAGCTCCGTAACCGGTCACCGTAGCAATCAGATCAGCAAACGGGCGCCGCGCTTCCAGCGAGGCAATATCTACGGTCTTGCTGAACTGATGGGAAAACTCGTGGATGAGCGTCGCGGCCCGTGCATGCCCTTCGACATTGAAGGGCTCGGTCAGCCCGGTGTTGTACCACTCCAGTTCTTGATTGAAGAATTTTTCGGTGAAATGGACTTTCTTGAGTAAATCGCCATCCAGTACAAAGGCGATTACACCCGAGTCGGGCTGTCTGTTCGAGCCGACCACAAAGCGACGAGTATTCAACAGGTCTTCTGTTGGATCGACCAATGCATTACAGATCGGCACGATGGACAGCTTCAACTTGTGGAGCATGTCGGCATCAATCCGTTGCACGTCAAAAAACGACTTGAGAAAAGTATCGAGGCGGGTGCCCGGCACATCGTTTCTTAACTGAACAAGATTGTGCAGGCTGTTGAACGCGTAATGCCGGGCCAGATCAATTGCCTCGATCAACATGAGTGCTTTTTCCGGATGGCGGGCGCGGATTTCTTCCATGCCTTGCGCTTCGATATTCAGCATGTACCGGGCCTGGCGATGGGTGGTGTAATGGTTGACCATCTTCGACAAGGCCTTGCCGAAATGCACGGTATGGCGATCCGGATCCAGCACCAGCTGCCGCGTAGCGGTGTGCTGCAACACTGAACCGGGCTGGCCGGCGCCCTTGATTTGCCAGACGACTCCCGGCCGCTCCACGGGATAGACTTTGCCGGCAATGGGGGCGTAGGTCGCTTTGGTTTTCAGGTCCTGATACGTGCCCTCGGCAGCATTATGGGTCAGATCCTTGAGGGCGATCTTCGAGGTTTCGAATGCCTGCAACGCGGTGCGCTGCGGATCGGTCGGCTTGGTCTGCGCAAGGACAGGGGCGCTCGGCGCGGTTGGCTGCGGCGGCACCGCCTCTTGAGGTTCCAGACGTGGCTCCAGAGCCAGCCGCCCGAGGCTGATCATTTCCGCTGCGCCGGCGGTAAAGGTTTCCAGTGCACGTTTCCAGTGGTGATCCTGCAACGCTTCGGCCGAGCCCTTGAAATCCTTGTAGCTTTGCCAGAGAAACTGCGCACAGGCGAGTTTGCCCGGCAGCACGCCCCGGACCAACTGGATGCCTGAACTGAACAGGTGCTTCGCGGCGTCCCAGTCCGTTTGCGCCGACGGCATTGAATGGCCGCTCAGCAAACGTGGCAACAAGGCCAGGTTGTCGTCGAACAACTGCAGCAACCAGTTACCCTTGACCGGGGTGGTGGCCAGGGTCATCTCGCTCGCCTGGCCGCTGCTTGCGTTGAACAACGCGCTGAAGATCGAACGTTGAGTTTCCGGCAAGCGGCGCAGCAACAAGTCCTGCAGTGAGCCCGGCGTATTCAGCGCGGCGATGACTGACGCCTCATCCTCGAATTCACTGAATGCGTATTCACCATGGTAGGGCGCATACAACACTTGGGGACCGGGTTTTCCTGCGGGTCCGATCAAGTACAGGCCCAACGCCTTGACCGCTGCAGCCCCGGCGGTCTTGATCAGCGCCAGCGGCCGGGCAATGGCATCGGCCCCTTGCACGGTCGCGCGGGCCACGGCGTCGGGCATGTCGAACACCTGAGCAATCAAGCCGAAGGCCTTCGGCGACAAGCGCTGTTGCAGTTGTAACTGATGGGCATGCTGCAGCAACTGCCACGGCAGCTGGTGGAGGAAACGCTGTTTGCGTTGTGCCGCGGCGACGTCACTGGCGGACAACGCCGAGATGATTTTATCGGCAAACGTCGTTGCTACGTTCAGGGACAGCAGCAGGCTCCTGACGGCTTGCTGGTCAAGCCCTGTCGGCAGCGCCCGGTCGGTACCCGAGCTGAGGGTGAATGCCGTGCTCTGTGCGAGATGTGCATGGTTCAAGGCGAAATCGGTCAGGCACATCGCAGGCCCGATCAGCGTCTGTGCCGGGGTGATGGTGATCTGGTCGGGGTCGAGATCCTGCCTCTGCAAGCGGGTTCTCAACAGCGTTTGAAGGGTCTGCCTGATGTAGTCACGCACGGTTGGCAGGGCGTGGAGATAATCCTGATCGTCAATGACGCTGTGGCGCCACTGTTCCAGCAGCTCCAGATGCAACTGCTGCGCTTCAAGTGTGGCCATGCCCAGCCAGGCAGGCAACGAATGCTGTTTGCCGATCGCCCGCGCCAGAGCGGTGGCGCGCTGCAGATTGGTCTCTACGACTTGCTCACTCAGCGTCCTGAGGATTTGAGTTTCCCGCGGCTTTGGCCATTGACGGCTCCGTACCTGTTCACAGCGCTGGAGAAAATGTTCGATCGCTGACTCGGTCCGATCCAGCAGGACACTGCGGCTGATCAGCTGCCACTGTCCCAGCGTGTAGCGTTGATGGAACCCTTGGTGCCGGGGGGAAAGGTTTTCCAACAGCGTCAGGCGTTTTTGCGGATCCGCCAGTCGCTGGTCCAAAACCTGTCTGGCATGCTCGATCGAGCGGAAGACTTCCAGGCCCAGGGCTGGTGTCCACACCATCGCGCGTCCTGAGTGCTGCGTATCGCGGCCACCGCGTTCCGTGAGCAGGACGCAGTTGGCCAGCGGCAGCATTTCGCTTTGCCCGGCGACCTGCAACGTCAATGACCAGGCATCCGGCTGAAACCCGTTGAGTGCCCTGCGGCGGCTGCGATCCGGTTGATCCGGATTGAACACGGTGTCGACCAGCGCTTGCTCATGGCGACTCAGCGTCCCGTTCAGGACTCTCAACCGTGCTTCACCTGTGATGCCGACAGACAGGGCGTGCGCCAGCTTCGCGGCGATTCCTTGCAGGTAGGTGCGCTGCAGCGCCGTGACGGTCAGCGGTTGGGCGGCGAAGTCGGCGGCGAGGGTGGGCATGATGCTGCCGAACTTGCGCACTTCGCCCGCGGCGGTGTCCGCCAGCACCCTTGAAGGTAATTGGTTGCCGGTGAGCATTGGCCGGGTGCTCCAGCGCCCGTGGGCATCCAGGGTCTCAAGCCGCTCGTGGAGCATCGAACGGATGTCCAGGGCCTTGTCGAACAGCGCGCGAATATCCACGGTGCCGTCGCTGTGCCGATACCACTGCAGGGCATAGTTGATGTTCTGTCGCTGCTTGGTGATGATCAACTCAAGCAGCACGCTGAAAACATCTCCGGCAATCGATTGGCCGGAAACCTGCGGCTTGTCGAAACCTAGGAAGCGTTGCCGCTCATCGAGATTCAACAGGCCGTAGAGTTCGTCTTCGTGCCCGGGGCTTGCAAATTTGCTGAGCAGCATGGCTTTGAGATCTTCGTAATCCCTGAGCACCTGCAAGCCGTGGGTCGGGGTATACAGGCAACTGTCGGAATGGCTGATCATCAGCGCGCCGGCCAGCTCCACGAAGTTTGCCTGATGCTCCCACAAGCGCACGGTTTCCAGCGTCGCGCGGCGTGCCGGACCGTCGCTGAAACCCAACGAGGTCAGCAGGCTGTCGAAGGTGTGCTGCTCGATAATGCCAGCTTCGCGTTTGAGCAAAAAGTCAGCCAGCGCCTGCTGTCGAATGCTTTGCGCAAATACGCTGCGCCGCGGGCCCCCGCCAGCGCTGGGCGCATTCCAATAGCGCTCCATTTGCTGATACAGCAATACCAGCAGTTTGCCCGAAGCCGTGGTGATGGCTGTTTCCCAGTGTTGCTGATCACTGGCCTGGACTGTCCGGTCCGGGTGCGAAAACTCATGGGTCTGGCCAATCGGCCAGCCGGTGTGGCGATAGTGCAACAGCAGCGCATCGCCAAGTGACAGCGCTTCAAACCCACTCCGTGAAGGACGGTCGGCCGATGCCGGACCGCTTGCTGCGGCGGCTGTGTAATGGTTCGCGCGTGTGCGGGTCTGGTCGACGCCACGCATGGTCGGCGTCAGGAGTACGTCCAGTATGCTCTGGAGCAGGCTGTCTAGTTCGGGCAGTTGCATCAATTCATCGAGCATTGCCTGAGCGTTGAGTCGCAAGCAGTGTTCGATGGCGGCGCGTTGATCTTCGAAGATATCGCCCTCGACAAGCTGGTAGGACACGCTGACAGCGCGTCGCTCAACCAGCCGTTTGCGCTGTGACAGGGCGAGCAACGCCAGCAGCCGGTCATCTTCGGTGACACGGTTCAGGCGCTCTTCCAGGTGTGCGGTCAGGCTGGCGAGGCTGGCATGTTTTTTCAGCCCGTCGAAGGGGGTGTACAACATGACGCCGCGATCATCGGGTGTGGCACTGAGTATGAAGCTGCCGGCCAGAGGCATTGCAGGCGTATCGTCGGTGTTGAGCAGGATTCGATGGGCAAGCATGGGCGGGGTTTGCTGACTGCGCAGTGCGTGGGTGGCCAGTTGTGCGTGGTTCAGCCACTGGAAGTCAGCGATGGACAAGTGATGGACATTGCCGAGTTCACGCCACAATCCGGGGGAATCGAGAAAGGACAGGAACAGCAGGGGAGGCAGGGGAGCAGGCATCATCGGGTCTCGTTCAGGGCACCGTCCGGTGCACCGGTAAATTGAGACTCGAGACTAATGACCGGCCAGATGACGCGGGTGGTACATAGTTACCGCACAAGCGGCAGCGCCGTGTGCTTGCTGCG
This sequence comes from Pseudomonas sp. W15Feb9B, assembly GCF_000828175.1. Taxonomy (NCBI): domain Bacteria; kingdom Pseudomonadati; phylum Pseudomonadota; class Gammaproteobacteria; order Pseudomonadales; family Pseudomonadaceae; genus Pseudomonas; species Pseudomonas sp. W15Feb9B. Next base: position 98,574 of record NZ_JTKF01000012.1, read on the forward strand.
ACACGCCTTCACCGCAACGGTTGACAGCACCCGTGTCTGACGTGGTTAATCGGTGGGCTGGATATTCGTACGCTGTTGTTCCCTCCAATAATTAGTCTGGAGCTTCAGATGTCTGCGCCACACGAACCCCTGTCTTCCCTCGCTGCGTCCACACTTTCGCTCGAAGCGTTGACGCAATTGCTTGAAAAGGTTTTTCTGCGCCATGGTACGTCGGCGTCCGTCGCCCGCACCCTGGCTGCCAACTGCGCCGGTGCCGAGCGTGACGGGGCACACAGTCATGGCGTGTTCCGTATCCCCGGTTATGTCTCGACCCTCAACATTGGCTGGGTCAATGGTCAGGCGGTGCCGGTGGTCGAGGACGTGGCCTCCGGTTTTGTGCGAGTCGATGCCGGCAATGGTTTTGCCCAGCCGGCGCTGGCCGCTGCCCGGTCGCTGCTGGTGGAAAAGGCGCGCAACGCCGGGATTGCCGTGTTGGCGATTCGCAATTCCCATCACTTTGCGGCGCTTTGGCCGGACGTCGAGCCGTTCGCCGAGGAAGGCCTGGTGGCGCTCAGCGTGGTCAACAGCATGACCTGCGTGGTGCCCCATGGCGCCGACAGACCGCTGTTCGGCACCAACCCGATTGCCTTTGCCGCGCCCCGCGCCGGCGGAGCACCGATCGTGTTTGATCTGGCGACCAGCGCCATTGCTCACGGCGACGTGCAGATTGCCGCACGCAAGGGCGAACGGCTGCCCGCCGGAATGGGTGTGGACGGTTTGGGTCAGGCGACGCAGGATCCGAAGGCCATTCTTGAGGGCGGCGCACTGTTGCCGTTTGGCGGCCACAAAGGTTCGGCGCTGTCGATGATGGTCGAGCTGCTGGCCGCGGCGTTGACAGGCGGGAACTTTTCTTTCGAATTCGACTGGTCGAACCATCCCGGGGCCAAAACACCGTGGACCGGGCAGTTGCTGATCGTCATCGATCCAAGCAAAGCTGCCGGGCAACCGTTTGCCGAGCGCAGCGAAGAGCTGGTGCGGCAGATGCACGGCGTGGGGTTGAAACGTTTGCCGGGCGATCGTCGGCATTTACAGCGCGCGCGATCAATGGCCGAAGGCATCGTTCTGGATGAGCAGACGCTGGCGCAGTTGCGAGCGCTGGCGGGGGAATAATGGTCAGATAACCGATGTGGCGAGGGAGCAAGCTCCCTCGCCACAGATTTATTGTCAGGCCTTGAACAATGCGCGCTGACAAACGTCGCTTAACGACGACCGAGCAACAAGCCCACCACCAGGCCAAAACCGGCGGAAATCGCCACGGTCTGCCACGGATGGCCGCCAATGTAGCTCTCGGTGGCCTCGACCGCCGGTTTGGTGCGCTCACGCACGCTGGAAACCGAGTCCAGCGCCTGTTGCAGTTTCAGGGCGATTTGTCCGCGCAGGGTCTCGGCTTCTTCGCCCACGAGTGAGGCGCTGCTCTTGAGCAGTTTGTCGGACTCTTCGATCAAAGCCTGAAGTTCGCTGAACGCCTGATCCTTGATCTGGTCTTCGACGGCTTGCACGCGGGATTTGCGGGCCATTGGGTGACTCCTTGCAGATGGATGAACAGTGATCAATGGAGTGTGGCGCTGACGGAAAAGTTGCACTGATTTTAGGTGTGAAAGAAAAACCTGCGCGGGAGATTTCCGCCGAGCGTGTAAGATGTCGCCATTTTACGCAGCAGGTATTTCCCCATGAGTTTCAATCTGGCCGACAAATCCCTCGCCGAGCGCGCTGCGCTGGAAGACGAGAAATCCCGTCTGTTCGAACTCTGGCAGAACAATCTGGGCAAAGCCAAAGGCGAAGCCGCGCGGTTGTTCGGCGAACGCTCCAAGCGCAAGGGCAAATGGGCCGAGTGGGTGCGCGCCGAGCTGGATGGCATGTCCCCGCCGGAATTCGCCAACATGGTGCGCAGTGAAGTCAATCGCCTGATGGCAGCCAACAAGTAACATGCGCCTCAGTCCGCGTTGAAACACCCGACAATCGCCTCACGCACCTTGATCACCACCGGGTCGATCTGCGTGCTGGTGCGCCAGCCCAGTTCGATCGGGTAACGCGGCAGCGCCAGCGGGCAGGGCAGCAGCATCAGTCCGCTGAGCCCGGCAATGGCCTGGGCGGCATGGGTCGGGATGGTTGCCACGGCGTCGCTGCCCTTGAGCAGATGCGGCAGCGCGGCAAAGTGGGTGGTCGAGGCGCAGACCCGCCGGCTCAGCCCCAGCGCCGCCAGCCCCTCATCGGTGATGCCGATAAAACCGCCCGAGGACACCAGAATGTGCTCGCGAGCGACGAACTCCGGCAAATCGATGCCCTGTTGACCGGGCGCCAGACTGTCCGGATCGACCAGGCAGGCATAATCCCCTTCACCCAATACCAGACGACTGAGCAAGCGCTCGGCAAACCCGCCGGCGGTGATCGCCAGGTCGATGCTGCGCTCCATCAGGGCGCGAGCGACGATCTGGCTGTGGGTCTGGCGGAAGATCAGCCGCAGCTTGGGTGCACAGCGGGCGATTTCTTCGATCAGGCGCCGGCCATAGGCAATTTCGAAGTCATCCGACAGGCCTACCGTCACCGAACGGCCGTCATAGTGATGGGCCGCCGGGTCGACCATCGCCAGGCTTTGCCGGCATTTGTTCAGCGCCTCGCTGACCACCGGCTTCAGTTGATTGGCCTTGAGCGTCGGTGCCAGACCGCGTCCGGTGCGCACGAACAATTGATCACCATACACGTCGCGCAACCGGCGCAATGCCGCGCTGACCGCCGATTGGGTCACGCCCAGACGCAGCGCCGCACGGCTGGCGCTGGACTCCTCATGCAAGGCTTCGAAGACTTTCAGCAGGTTGAGGTCGACGGATGCGATATTCATTTGGCTCATATCATTCAGCAGTGAATCGGTCTTTATTCATGATCCCGCGCCGCCGCAGAATCGGCAACACTTGAACCTGATGGAGTGACTGCAATGCCCAAATCAATCGTCGCCGCCCTGCAGATTGGCGCCTTGCCCGGTGGCAAGGGTGAAACCCTGGAACAGATCCTCAGTTGGGAAGACGCGATCAGCGAGTCCGGCGCGGCGTTGGTGGTGATGCCGGAAGCGTTGCTCGGTGGCTATCCGAAAGGCGAGGGCTTTGGCACTCAGTTGGGCTATCGCCTGCCCGAGGGGCGCGAGGCCTTCGCACGCTATTTCGCCAACGCCATTGACGTGCCGGGGGCAGAAACTGAAGCACTGGCCGGTTTGTCGGCACGCACCGGGGCCAATCTGGTGATCGGCGTGATCGAGCGCGCCGGCAGCACGTTGTATTGCACGGCGTTGTATTTCGATCCGCAGGCAGGGCTGGTGGCCAAGCATCGCAAACTGATGCCGACTGGCACCGAGCGACTGATCTGGGGCAAGGGCGACGGCTCGACGCTGCCGGTACTCGACACGCAGGTCGGCAAACTCGGTGCGGTAGTGTGCTGGGAAAACATGATGCCGCTGCTGCGCACGGCGATGTACGCCAAAGGCATTGAGGTCTGGTGCGCGCCGACCGTGGACGAGCGCGAGATGTGGCAGGTCAGCATGCGCCACATCGCCCATGAGGGCCGTTGCTTTGTGGTCAGTGCCTGTCAGGTGCAGGCTTCACCGAACGCGCTGGGCGTGGAGATTGCCAACTGGCCGGCGGATCGGCCGTTGATTGCCGGCGGCAGTGTGATTGTCGGGCCGATGGGCGATGTGCTGGCCGGGCCGTTACGTGGCGAGGCGGGGCTGCTCACGGCTGAGATCGATACTGATGAGCTGGTTCGGGCGCGCTATGACTACGACGTGGTTGGCCACTATGCGCGGCCGGATGTGTTTGAGCTGTCGGTTGATGAACGCGCCAAACCCGGCGTGCGGTTCACCGCATAACGTCGAGCTGATTGAAAAAACTGTGGGAGCTGGCTTGCCAGCGATGGCGGACTGTCAGCAACGACGATATTGGCTGACGCGACCCTATCGCTGGCAAGCCAGCTCCCACAGGTATTTATGAGCGGTCGCAAAATTGTGTATTTACCACGTCGCAGCAGTGGCCTTTGGCAAACTCAGCTTGCCGCTGTCGACAAAACGCATGGTGCCGAACACCCCGCCCGCGAGTTTGCCGCGCAAGACGTAAGGCAGGTTATCGAGGGTTTGTGTCTGACTCAAACCCAGAGTCTGGCGCAGTACCGAGAACGCGGAAACGCTGACCGGCACGCTGACCACGGTTTCCGAGAAGCGCGGGATCGAGCCGGTCTGATCACTGACGCCCGAGGCCAAGGGGCGGCCGTTGACCTCCAGATCCAGGGCGATACCGTTGTAATCGATGGCCGTTTCATTAGGGTTCTGCACCCGCAGCTTGATCGCGAAACGCACTTCCAGATCCTGGCTCGGCAACGGTTCGAGGCCGACCACGTTGATGTTTACCGGATCGCGGTTGGGAAACAGCGCGCAGGCGCTCAGGGACAACAGCAGCAGGGACAGGATGACGGCGTGGACGCGGTGCATAAACAGTCTCTCAACGAAAAGGGCTGAACCGTTGCCGGTTCAGCCCTTTTTTCATGGCGTCGCGTCAGCGGTTCAACTGTGCGACCGCCGCTGCGCTTGCAGGTTCAGCTTTGGCCGACAGATCGGGGTTTTCCATGACCTGCAGAATCGACGCTTCCGGATCGAAATCGTCTTCTTCCAGCTCAATGAATTCTTCCGGCAGGAAGATATTCAGCACGATAGCGCACAACGCACCGACGGTGATCGGCGATTCGAAGATGTTACGCAGCGCTTGCGGCAACTCGCGCAGCACTTCCGGCACGGCGGCGATGCCCAGGCCCATGCCCACGGAGATCGCCACGATCAGCATGTTGCGCCGATGCAGGCCGGCCTCGGCGAGGATCTTGATCCCGGCCACGGCCACGGTGCCGAACATCACCAGTTCGGCGCCGCCGAGCACCGGTTTGGGCATGAGTTGCAGCACCGCGCCGATCATCGGGAACAACCCCAGCAGCACCAACAGGCCGGCGATGAAGAATGCAACGTAGCGGCTGGCGACGCCGGTCAACTGGATCACGCCGTTGTTCTGCGCGAAGGTCACCATCGGCATGCTGTTGAACACAGCGGCCATGGCCGAATTGAGGCCATCGGCGAGCAGACCGGACTTGATCCGGCGAATGTACAGCGGGCCCTTGACCGGTTGCCGCGAGATCATCGAGTTGGCGGTCAGGTCGCCAGCGGCTTCCAGTGGCGAAACCAGGAAGATCACCGCCACCGGCACGAACGCCACCCAGTCGAAATTGAAGCCGTACTTGAACGGCACCGGCACGCTGACCAGCGGCACTTCGGGCATCGAGGCGAAATCCACGGTGCCCATCAGCCATGCGACCACGTAGCCGAGGGTCAGGCCGATGACGATCGCGCCCAGGCGCAGAAACGGCACGTCGACGCGGTTCAGCACAACGATGGTGCCGATCACCAATGCGGCCAGGAACACATGGCTGGCTGCGCCCAGATCAGGCGCGCCGAAACCGCCGGCGATGTCGGTCATCGCTACTTTGATCAGCGACAGGCCCATCAACGTGATGATGGTGCCGGTGACCACCGGAGTGATCAGCATCCTGAGCTTGCCGATGAACTGACTGAGCACCACTTCGATGAATGCCGCGAAGAAGCACACACCGAAAATGGTCGAGAGAATTTCATCGGTACCCCCGCCACGTGCCTTGACCATGAAACCGGCGCTGAGAATCACGCTGATAAAGGAAAAACTGGTGCCTTGCAGGCACAGCAGACCGGAACCCACTGGGCCGAAACGCTTGGCTTGAACGAACGTGCCGAGGCCCGAGACGAACAGCGCCATGCTGATCAGGTAAGGAATTTCACTTTGCAGGCCCAGGGCGCCGCCCATGATCAGGGTCGGGGTAATGATGCCGACGAAGCTCGCGAGCACGTGTTGCAGTGCGGCGAACACCGTGGCGGTCAAGTGCGGTCGGTCGTTGAGGCCGTAGATCAGATCGTTGTTGCGCGGGACTTTTTCAGAGGCGGTCATGGTGTTTTGCGCGCCGTGAGGCGGGGCCGGGTCAGAAAATGGAGGCGCAGGATGCCGGAAGAGGGCGGCGAGGGCAACGAGCAAAAATTGCCTGAAAGGTCAGGTTTTATTGGGTTTGAAAAGGATTTCCCCTTAAATCAAAAGATCGCAGCCTGCGGCAGCTCCTACATTTTGCATTCCTGTAGGAGCTGCCGCAGGCTGCGATCTTTTGATCTTTAAACAAAGGCTGCGAGCAAATCCTCCTCAAACGCCTTTTGCGCATCCCCCGGGACCTGTGCGCGGTGTCGTGCCAGATGAAACGCCACTTCGAAACTCAGTTCCCCAGGCCGCAGCGCGCGCAGCAGTCCCTTGTCCTCCCAGACCCGCGCATAGTGATCGGGCAAATAATCGATGTGCTTGCCGGAAAGAATGAACGCGAGGGTACCTTCGACCTGCTCCGAACGCGCGGAACAGCGCTGGTCCGCAAACGGCTCGCCACGGCGCATGAACCGATACGGATGATCGACCCGGTCGCAGGCCTGCAACGCTGCATCATCCGGCTCATCCACGCGGAACAGCGGATGCCCCTGCGCGCAATACAAATGCTGGGTTTCCTGGAACAGTTCGCGGTAATCGAAAGCGCTCTGCACCTGTGAGAAATAACCGATGGCCAGGTCCAGCCGCTGTTGCAGCAGCAGGCGCTCCATCTCCCCAGGCATCGCGCTGATCAACTCGATGCGCACCGACTCGTCGCGTTCGCGAAAGCGCCGGATTGCATCCGCCACCCGCAGCAGTACCGACTGATCGACGGCTTCGGAAAGGCCCAGCCGCACCTCACCGATCAACCGTCCAGCGACGCCGTTGGATTGATGGCGGAAGGTCTCGATGGATGCAAACAGCGTGCGAATCGCGATCAGCAATTGCTCGCCCTTGGGCGTCACGCTGAAACCACCCTTGCCCCGGCTGCACAGACGATAACCGAGGCGGGTTTCCAGCTTGGCCATTTGCTGGCTGATGCTCGACTGACTCAGGCCCAGCTCACCTTGCGCCGCGCTGAAGCCGCCACATTCCACGACCCGCACAAACAGGCGCAGCAACTGCAGGTCGACGTCGTGAAGCTGACCGAGCATCACATTACTCCCGGATAAAGTCAGGTTAACAAACTTGTTATTTCTGCAATGTATCCGACGGCGCATCCTGCCACCACTTCCTCCGGTCAGGTGTTCGTCATGGCTCCCGTATTCAAGCTGTGTTTTCCCGCGCTGTTGTTGTCCTTGGTCATCCAGGCACAGGCCGAGGACAAGACCCTCAACCTCTACAGTTGGGCCGATTACGTGCCGGCGCAGACGCTGCAGCGTTTCGAGCAGGAGACCGGCATTCATGTGCGCTACGACACCTTCGATACGTCCGAGGTGTTGGAAACCAAACTGCTCACCGGTGGTAGCGGTTATGACGTGGTGGTGCCGTCGTCCAGCGTGCTGGCCCGTGGATTGGCGGCGGGCGCGTTAAAGGAAATTCCCCATGAGGGCCTCAAGGGTTACGCCAACCTTGATCCCGATCTGCTGGAAAAACTTGCCGCCGTCGATCCCGGTAATCGCTACGCCGTGCCTTATACCTGGGGCACGCTCGGGTTGGGGCTGAACGTCGAGGCGGTGAAAAAGCGTTTGCCGGATGTGCCACTCAACAGCCTCGACCTGCTGTTCAAACCCGAGTACGCCAGCAAGCTCAAGGACTGCGGAATTGCTGTGCTCGATTCGCCGCAGGAGGTCATTGGTCTGGCGCTGCATTACCTCGGGAAGGATCCCTACAGCACCGACAAAAATGATCTGGCCGCCGCCGAAGCCTTGTTGCAGAAGCTCCAGCCGTCGGTGCTGTATGTCGCCACCGGCCGGCAGATCAACGATCTGGCCAATGGCAGTGTCTGTCTGGCGCTGACCTACAACGGCGACGTGAGCATGGCCGCCGATCAGGCGCACAAGGCCAACAAAACCTACGAAGTCGCCTACCGGATTCCGCGCGAAGGCACGTTGATCTGGCAGGACAATCTGGCCATTCCCAAGGACGCGCCAAACCCGCAAGCGGCGCGGGCGTTCATCGAATTCATGCTGCGCCCCGAGTCGGTGGCCGAGCTGACCAATACGCTGTTTTTCGCCACCGCCAACCAGGCCGCGACGCCGCTGGTGGACGAGGCGGTGCGCAATGATCCGGACATCTATCCACCCGCCGAAATGCGCGAGCGCTTGTACGCCGACCGCAGCATGAGCCTCAAGGACATGCGTCAGCGCACGCGTCTGTGGACCACTTTCCGTAGCCATCAATAATCAAAGGAGCACACCGATGGACGTGCCGATGCTCAACGACCAAGCCATGACCCGTGACAGCCTGTACGGGACTGCCGCCGAAAGCACTTACGCCGGGATCACCAGTTTCATGCGTCGCCGCTACAGCCGTAATTTGCGCGGCGTCGACGTGGCCGTCAGCGGGGTTCCGTTCGACACGGCCACCAGCAACCGCCCGGGCGCGCGTTTCGGGCCTCGGGGGATTCGCGCCGCCTCCACCGGGATCGCCTGGGAACGCCACTGGCCGTGGGCGTTCGATCCGTTCGATCATCTGGCGGTGATCGACTACGGCGACTGCGACTTCGATTACGGCTCGCCGCACACCATTCCGGAAAGCATCGAGGCTCACGCCGAACGCGTTCTTCAAGCGGGCAGCGCCATGCTGACGTTTGGCGGCGACCATTTCATCACCTATCCGTTGCTCAAGGCCCATGCCCGCAAACACGGCGCGCTGTCGCTGATCCACTTCGATGCGCACAGCGACACCTGGCCGGACGAGGGCGGCAAACGTGTCGATCACGGCACCATGTTCTGGCACGCGGCCAGGGAAGGGCTGGTGGATCCGGCGCGCTCGGTGCAGATCGGTTTGCGCACCACCAATGACGATCATCAGGGCTTTGCCGTGCTCGACGCCCGCCAGGTGCATCGGCGGGGCTGCGAGGCGATTGTCGAGGCAATTCGCGCACGGGTTGGCGACCACCCGGTGTACCTGACGTTCGATATCGACTGCCTCGATCCGGCCTTTGCCCCGGGTACCGGCACTCCGGTGTGTGGCGGGTTGAGCACGCTGCAGGCGCTGGAGATCCTCGGTGGTTTGCGCGGAATCAATCTGGTGGGCATGGACGTGGTGGAAGTGGCACCGGCCTATGATCATGCGGACGTGACGTCACTGGCAGCGGCCACCCTGGCCATGGAAATGCTCTGCCTCTACGCCGCCCGACACAAAGTCGACCTTTAAAAACACAATTCCCTGTAGGAGCTGCCGAAGGCTGCGATCTTTTGATCTTGATCTTGATCTTGATCTTGAAAAACAAAATCAAAAGATCGCAGCCTCGTTGCACTCGACAGCTCCTACAGGGATATATACTGCCGCGCATGACTTTCGACTCTCCTTTAAGCGCCTGGCAACACGCGATCGAGCACAAGGGTTTCATCCAGGATGAAGCCCAGGAGCATGCGGTCTGGGCGCTGCAAAAATGCCATGAAGCCTTGCATGCCGGTGCCCGTTCGGTCGCCGGCGTGTATTTGTGGGGCCCGGTCGGGCGCGGCAAGACCTGGTTGATGGATCAGTTCTATCAGAGCCTGCGGGTGCCGGCCCGACGGCAGCACTTTCATCATTTCATGGGCTGGGTGCATCAGCGCTCGTTCCAGTTGACCGGGATCGCCGATCCGCTGCGAGCGCTGGCAAAAGAGCTGGCGGCGCAAGTGCGCGTGCTGTGTTTCGATGAGCTGTTCGTCAACGACATCGGCGATGCGATCATTCTCGGGCGGCTGTTTCAGGTGATGTTCGACGAAGGCGTGGTGGTGGTCTGCACCTCCAACCTGCCGCCGGATGAGCTGTACGCCGACGGCTTCAACCGTGATCGTTTTGTCCCGGCGATTGCCGCGATCAAGGCGCATATGCAAGTGGTGGCGGTGAACGGTGCCGAGGATCATCGCCTGCATCCGGGTGCAGGTCTGCAGCGGTATTTTGTCGTTGCCCCGGGGCAGGACAGCGCGCTGCAGCAGGTCTTCCAGTCGCTTAACGCCGGGCAGCCCGCCAGCAACGAGCCGGTGCCCGTCGGCCATCGCCTGTTGAACGTGGTGCAGGCCAGCGAATCGGTGCTCTGGTGCCGCTATACCGATCTCTGCGAGCAACCGTTCGCCGCGATGGACTTCATCGCGCTGTGTGATCGCTATCGGTCTATTCTGTTGAGCGACGTGCCGAACCTCAGCGCACAGAAACGCGAAGGGCGCATCGCTCGCGGCACCGAGGACGGCTCGGCGCAGGTGGTGGCCGGTGACCGTGAGTTGCCGCAACTGTCGGTGCACGACGACGGCGTGCGTCGCTTCATTGCCTTGGTCGACGAGTGTTACGACCGTAAAGTCCCGCTGTACATCGAGGCGCAGGTGCCGATGGAGGCGCTGTACACCGAGGGTTATCTGGAATTCCCGTTCCGGCGCACCCTCAGCCGATTGCAGGAGATGCAGCTGCTGCGTTTTGCCGAATCCTGAGCGAAGAGGGCGCGAACATGAGCCAACCGCTGTCGCATCATTTACTGACCATGGCCTACCAGAACGCGTGGGCCAATCACCGCCTCGGCAAAGCCTGTAATCAGCTCGACGCCACTGAGCTGGCGGCGCCGCGAACGAGCTTCTTTCCGAGTATCCGCCTCACCCTCAATCACATCCTGACGTGCGACTGGTTCTACCTCGACGCGCTGGAACGCGAGTTGCGCGGTGACGAGCCGCATCCCGACTGCTATGTGTTTTTCAACCGTGACGAGCCGTTTACCGAGGCCTCTGCGCTGCGTGAAGAGCAGGCGCACGTGGACCGTCGGTTGATCGCTTATTGTGAGCAACTGCGCGATGCCGATCTGGGGCGGATCGTCACCATCGCCCGGGAAACGCCGCAGCATGACAGTCGCTTGCGTATGCTGTCGCACCTGTTCGAGCACCAGATTCATCATCGTGGGCAGGTGCACGCGATGCTCAGCGCGACCACGGTGAAACCGCCGCAGCTGGATGAGTTTTTCTGTGCTGGCGAGAGCGGCCTGCGTGCTCAGGATTTTGCCGAACTGGGTTGGACCGAGGAGCTGATCTGGGGGCGCTGACGCTGGAAAATCAAAAGATCGCAGCCTGCGGCAGCTCCTGCAGGCGTTTGCTATCAGCGTTTCTCCGGTTGTGACCCAGGCAGCCTCGCGTTAAGGTCGAGGTGCCTTTCAGGTGCGCACCTTGCACGCCGGGGCTTTGATCGGGGATGGAAATGGATTCCGCAGAAATACTTGTGCTGCAAGCCAGCTACACCAATCCACTGCACGCCGAAGCCATCGGCATTGTGCTCAATCACTACGCAGAAGATCCGATGGGCGGCGGTCAGCCGATTGCCCCCGAGCTGCTGCGTCGTCTACCTGAAGAGCTGGCCCGCCGGCCCCACGCGTTCAGCGTGCTGGCGTTCGTCGGTGGTGAGCCGGCAGGGCTGGTGAACTGCTTCGAAGGGTTCTCGACGTTTGCCTGCAAACCGCTGGTCAATGTTCACGATGTGTCAGTGCTGGCGAAATTTCGCGGCCTCGGGCTGAGCCAGAAAATGCTGCGCAAGGTCGAGGAGATTTCCCGCCAGCGCGGCTGCTGCAAGATCACCCTGGAAGTGCTCGAAGGCAATGCGGTGGCGCAGAACGCCTATCAAAAGTTCGGCTTCGCCCCCGGCATGTTCGACCCGGAACATGGCCGCATGCTGTTCTGGATCAAGGATCTGCAGGCATAAAAAAAGGCGCCCGGGACAGGGCGCCCAACTGTCGTCTCCGAGGCCAGAGCGGAGCCATCGGAGGTCCATCGGTTGCTCGGTGAATCAGTTGCGATAAGACTCGGTGACTTGCGCGGTCTGATCGTTCGGAACCTTCAGTTCCGCTGCTTTGCTATCGGTCGGCTGTTCGCTTGGCGCGTGGTGGACCGGGAAGTTGTCGTAGTAATGCCGCATGCGTTCGGCGCCGCCCTCGGCAAAGGCGCTGGCGGAACCGAGGGCGAGTAGCCCGGCAAGAATGGCGGTGGTGGTTTTCATGGTGCCTCCTACTGAAAAACGTGGGAGCCGTTCGTCCATGAAGCAGATCTCGGGGCACAGTGTCCCGGCGCGGCATTAACTCGGGGTTAACAGCGGTGGTGAGGGGATTGGGTGACGCATTGCGCGTCACCTCGAGCGTGGTGCCGCTTCGCGACCCATCGGGGATGAATCCCCTCACCACAGGGTTTGGTTTGATTGGATGGGTCAGAGCTTCCAGTCCAGGCTCAGCGTCACCGTGCGCGGGTCGCCCCAGTACACGCCGTTGTAGAAGCCGACGTTGTCGTAATACTTCTTGTCGAACAGGTTGTCGACGTTCAGCGATGCCGACAGGTGCTTGTCGAATTCATAACGCGACATCAGCTTGACCACGCTGTAGGCCTGTTGAGTGATACGCGCCGGTTCGGTGATGATTCGGCCGTTGGCGCCGCGCCCGATCGGGCGGTTGGCCGCGCCATAGACCTCGCTCTGCCAGTTCACCGCGCCACCGACAGTCAGTGCGTGCCAGTTGCCCGGCAAGCGATAGGCCGTGGACAGCCGCAGCATGTTCAGCGGTTGAGCGGTGTTGCTGCGCTGTTTTTCACCGTCGACGGAATGGGTGTAGGTGTACCCGGCGGTCATGTTCCAGCCATTGAGGATTTCGCCGGACACTTCGGCCTCGAAGCCATTGACCTTGTTGCCCTTGCCGCCGGACTTGAAAAACTCCTCGCCGCTCACCGGGTCTGGTGGCACCGAGTTGTCGCGCTCGGCGACGTTGTCCTGTTTGCTCCAGAACACTGCTGTCGCCAGGTTCAGGCGTTCGTCGAGCAGGCTGCCCTTGAGCCCGACTTCGTAGTTGCTGCCAACCACGGGGTCGAGGTAATTGCGGTTGCTGTCGCGTTTACTCTGCGGTTTGAAAATGTCGGTGTAGCTCACGTAAGCCGTGTACTCCGGCGTCAGGTCATAAAGCAGGCCGGCGTAGGGCGTCCAGATATCGTTCTGACGCTGATGGGTGGCATCGGTGCTGCTCAGTTTTTGCTGCGCGTCATAGTAGTAATCGGTGCTGGATTCGTCCCAGCTGCCATAGCGGCTGCCGATGACGGCATGCAGCTCATCGGTCAGGCTCAGGCGGGTCGCGAGGTAACCGGCCTTTTGCCGAGTGATGCCTCGCGCGCCCGGCAGGCCGGTAACGGTGTCGGCGAATTTGCCGATGTCACCCATGTATTTCCAGTCGCGGATCTTGCCGTAGTCGGCGGCTTGGGGGCTGTTGAAGGCGTAAGGCGAAGTCGAGCGGTTTTCCGCCTCGCCGTAGCCGAACATCATCTCGTGTTCGCGGCCGAACAACTGGTACGGCCCCGCCAGGTTGAAGTCGTACACGCTCATTTTCTGCGTGCCGAGCATGTGCCCCATGTAGGCCGTCATGCCGCTGCGGTCGGCCTCGGGGAATCCGCTGCCGCCGTAATAGACCTTGCCGTCGGTATCACTTTCGCGGTGGGTGTAGGCGGCCTTCAGCTTCCAGCCATCACCCAACTGCTGGTCCAGGGTGACGAATGCGGTCTTGTCCTTCAGCGGCCAGGAACTCCAGGAGGTCGCCATGTTGGTCGACCGGCCAAGACCCGCCTTGCTGCCGTCGGCGTTCCAGTACGGCACGGTACCCCAGGAGGTGCCTTGTACCTGCTTGTCCTGATAGTCGTAACCGACGGCAAGCACCGTGGAGTCGGTCAGATCAGCCTCGAGAATGCCGTAGCCGACTTCGCGTTGCAGCGCGTATTTGTCACGGAACGACTGGCTGTCACGATAAGCCAGCACCGTGCGCCCGCGCAGCCGGCCATCGAAAGCCAGCGGCCCACCAACATCGACATAGCTGTAATAGTTGTCATAGCTGCCACCGCTGACCCCGGCCAATGCCTGCCACTGGGCAGTCGGGCGTTTGCGCACCATGTTGATGGTGGCGGAGGGATCACCGGCGCCGGTGGTGAGACCGGTCGCGCCGCGGACCACTTCGATGCGGTCGTAGATGATGGTGTCCGAATCCGACTTCATGCGCCCGAAGGTGTTGAGCATTCCGTCGATCTGGAAATTGTTGATCGGGTAACCCCGCGCCGAATAGCTGACTCGGTCCGAGTCGTTGTGTTGCACGACGATACCGGTGGTCTGACGCATGGCTTCGGACAATGTACCGAGCTTGAAATCATCCATCTGCTGGCGCGTGACCACGGACACCGATTGCGGGGTTTCTTTGATCGACAGGTTCAGCCGCGTTGCGGTGCTCATCGCGCCGGTGGTGTAGGAATGGGTGTTTTCGGTATTGAGGCCGAGGCCTTCAGCGCTGACGCTGGTGGCGTCCAGTTCCAGCGCCTGGGCGGCGGATTGTGGCGCTGTTTCAGGGTCGGTTTCAGCCAGCAGATCGGGACTCAACGCCATGCTGAACAAGCCGACAGTCAGGGTCATGGAACGGGTAATGGGCGCGAACATCGCAGCCGACTCCTTGTCTTCGAGGGAAAAAATCCGTTGGTTCAAAGACGAGGTGCAGCCCGACGATTTAGTATCAAACAAGAAATATTATTATTTGGACATATTTCCCGACTTCGCCGAGACGGGCGAAAAGCTGCGCACGGCGCTTGCCCAATGGACGGCGGCGGGTATGCTGTTGGCCTGCCGAGGAGATAGCAATGGCCTACGATTTTGACCTTTATGTGATTGGTGCCGGTTCCGGCGGTGTACGTGCGGCGCGCTTCGCGGCCGGTTTCGGCGCGAAAGTGGCGGTGGCTGAGAGCCGTTATCTGGGCGGTACCTGCGTCAACGTCGGCTGCGTGCCGAAGAAACTGCTGGTGTACGGCGCGCATTTCGCCGAAGACTTCGAGCAGTCGTCCGGTTTCGGCTGGAGCCTGGGTGAAGCCAATTTCGACTGGACGACCCTGATCGCCAACAAAGACCGCGAGATCAATCGCCTCAACGGCATTTATCGCAACTTGCTGGTCAACAGCGGCGTCACCCTGCACGAAGCCCACGCGAAGATCGTCGGCCCGCATGAGGTCGAGGTCAACGGTGAGCGCTTTACCGCGAAGAACATCCTGATCGCTACGGGTGGCTGGCCGCAGATTCCGGAGATTCCGGGGCACGAACACGCGATCAGTTCCAATCAGGCGTTCTTCCTCAAAGAACTGCCGAAACGTGTATTGGTGGTCGGTGGTGGTTACATCGCGGTCGAGTTTGCCGGGATTTTCCATGGCCTGGGCGCCAACACCACGCTGGTGTATCGCGGCGATCTGTTCCTGCGCGGTTTCGATGGCTCGGTGCGCAAGCATTTGCAGGAAGAGCTGACCAAGCGCGGTATGGATCTGCAATTCAATTCCGACATCGCGCGCATCGACAAACAGCCTGACGGCAGCCTCAAGGCGACCCTCAAGGATGGCCGCGTACTGGAGGCCGACTGCGTGTTCTACGCCACGGGCCGCCGTCCGATGCTGGACAACCTGGGCCTGGAAAACACTGATGTGCAGCTCACCGACAAGGGTTTTATCAAGGTCGACGAGCAGTATCAGACCAGTGAGCCATCGATTCTGGCGTTGGGTGATGTCATCGGTCGCGTGCAACTGACGCCGGTTGCACTGGCCGAAGGCATGGCGGTGGCGCGGCGCTTGTTCAAGCCGGAGCAATATCGTCCAGTGGATTACAAGATGATCCCGACGGCGGTGTTCAGTCTGCCGAACATCGGCACTGTCGGCCTGACCGAAGAGGAAGCGCGGGAAGCGGGCCACGAGGTGGTGATTTACGAGAGCCGCTTCCGTCCGATGAAGCTGACGCTGACTGAATGTCAGGAGAAAACCCTGATGAAACTGGTGGTCGACGGCAAGACCGACAAAGTACTCGGCTGCCACATGGTCGGCCCGGACGCGGGTGAGATCGTGCAAGGTCTGGCGATTGCTCTGAAGGCTGGCGCGACCAAGCGTGACTTCGACGACACAATCGGGGTGCACCCGACGGCCGCCGAAGAGTTCGTCACTATGCGTACGCCGGTCGGCGCTTAAGCGTCTTTCGCCTTGGCTGTGTCTGGCGCTGCCGCAACGGTAGCCGCCAGACGCAAGCTGTCTTCCAGACTCGCTTGAGTCTTGGTCAATTCCTTCTCCAGTGACTGATTGAGCTGCCGCTGTTCGTCGGCATCCTGTTTCAGCGTCTGACTCTCCAGCAGGGCCACGCGCAAGCGTTCCTGGAGGAGGGTGCGTTCGTTGTCGACGCGAGTGGCTTGCTCCAGCAACTGATCCTGACGCTGGTTGCTGTGCTTGAGCTGGTCCTGCATCAGGCTCAGTTCGCGCTGGGTACCACGGTTTTCCGTGAGCAGACGTTCGTTGTCGCGATGCAGCTGGGTGATCTCGTCCTGACGCACCAGCGCACTTTGTTGCGCCTGGCGTAACTCCATCTGCAATTGCTGAAGCTGGCCTTCGTGACGTGCCTGTTCCTGCTCGCGCTGTTCTTTTGTGGCATTGCGATAATGTTCGAGAGCATCGCGGGCGTGCAGATGTTTTTCTTCCAGCGAGCGGATCTGCTCGTCCTTGTCCTGCAGGCGCAATTCGAAGTCGGCCAGTGCCTGATTGAGTCCGGCGTTGCGGGTTTGCTCGGTCTGCAGCATCGAGCGGGTTTCTTTCAGCGCCTCGGATTCCTTGGCCAGCGCCGCGCCCTGAATGTCGTGCTGTTGCTCCAGTTGTTCGAGTGCCTGGCGTACTTGCTTGAGTTCCGCTTCCAGGGTTTCACGCTGCTCTTCGAACTGCTCGCGCGCTTGTTCAATGGGCTCTTGTGCTTGTTCTTTCAGGCGCTGGGCGAGGCGTGAGACCAGCGCCGTCAGCTCATCGTTGATCGGTTCTGCGGACGCTTCGACCGGTTGGCTGCCGTCATCGAGCTCTTTCAGATAGCGATGGATCGTGGTTTTCGAGCCGGTGTTGCCCAGCTCGATGCGTACAGCATCGATGCTGGGGTGTTCGCCTCGGGCCAGAATCGCTGCGCGCGCGATCTGCACCACTGCCTTATTTACGCCGCCTCGGGCCATGTGAACTCCTACCGTTTCGTACTGTGGTACATGCCACCAAAGTACGCAGTGTACCATGCTAAAAATAAAGTTAAATGTTTGATTAATAACAGGCGGGATATACTGGTATTACCCAATGTCAGGTGATTAAATTGCTTTTTTGCGCCCTGAATCAGTACGCCAGCGAGAACACTGTCCATGAGCGAGATTGATCGCTATCTGCAAGCTGCCACCCGTGACAACACCCGCCGTAGCTATCGTTCGGCGATTGAACACTTTGAAGTCAAATGGGGTGGATTCCTGCC
Source organism: Pseudomonas sp. W15Feb9B (assembly GCF_000828175.1). Taxonomy (NCBI): domain Bacteria; kingdom Pseudomonadati; phylum Pseudomonadota; class Gammaproteobacteria; order Pseudomonadales; family Pseudomonadaceae; genus Pseudomonas; species Pseudomonas sp. W15Feb9B. Next base: position 115,994 of record NZ_JTKF01000012.1, read on the forward strand.
GGCGACGGCCGATAGCGTTGCGCGGTATCTGGTCGAGCATGCCGGCGTGCTGTCGATCAATACGCTGAAGCTGCGTTTGTCGGCGCTGGCGCAGTGGCACAACAGTCAGGGTTTTGCCGACCCAACCAAGGCGCCAGTGGTGCGCAAGGTCTTCAAAGGCATTCGCGCACTGCATCCGGCGCAGGAAAAACAGGCCGAGCCGCTGCAATTGCACGATCTGCAGCAAGTGGTCGACTGGCTTGAACAGGAAGTCCGCAGTGCGCGGCAGCAGCAAGATCGCCCGCAGTTGCTCAAGGCCTGTCGCGACCGGGCGCTGATCCTGCTGGGTTTCTGGCGCGGCTTTCGCAGCGATGAGCTGTGCCGTTTGCAAATCGAGCATGTGCAGGCGCACGCCGGTAGCGGCATCACCTTGTATCTGCCGCGCAGCAAGGGCGACCGCGAGAACCTCGGGCAGACGTATCAGGCGCCGGCGCTGCTCAAGCTGTGCCCGGTGCAGGCTTATATCGACTGGATCACCGAGGCGGCGCTGGTACGCGGTCCGGTGTTTCGCGGCATCGACCGCTGGGGACATCTGAGCGAGGAAGGCTTGCACGCCAACAGTGTCATTCCATTACTGCGTCAGGCGCTGGAGCGCGCCGGCATCCCGGCCGAGCGCTACACCAGCCATTCCCTGCGTCGCGGCTTTGCCACCTGGGCGCATCAAAGTGGCTGGGATTTGAAATCCTTGATGAGCTATGTCGGCTGGAAGGATATGAAGTCAGCCATGCGCTATGTTGAAGCGAGCCCCTTTCACGGGATGGCCCGGATTACGGATAAGCCGGCTTCGTCGTAGATATGGTTTTCTTCTATTAATACAGTCCGCTAATAGCGAAAACAAATCAGCAGCATCAGGTTTGCCAATGAGCCATCCGTCGAGTGAGTGGGTAGGATTCACCCATCGAATTCACAACCCTGACGGAGAGTCATCAATGCCTATCATCAACAGCCAAGTAAAACCGTTCAAAGCTACCGCATTCAAAAACGGCGACTTCGTACAAGTCTCGGACGCTGACCTGAAAGGCAAATGGTCCGTAGTGTTCTTCTACCCAGCCGACTTCACCTTTGTTTGCCCAACCGAGCTGGAAGACCTGGCCGACAACTACGCTGCGTTCCAGAAACTGGGCGTGGAAATCTACAGCGTTTCGACCGACACCCACTTTGCCCACGCTGCCTGGCACAACACTTCGCCAGCCATCGGCAAAATCGAATACACCATGATCGGCGACCCGACCCACGTCATCTCCCGCAACTTCGACGTGCTGATCGAAGAAGCTGGTCTGGCTGACCGTGGCACCTTCGTGATCAACCCTGAAGGCCAGATCAAAATCGTTGAACTGAACGATGGCGGCGTTGGCCGTGACGCTTCCGAGCTGCTGCGCAAGATCAAGGCTGCTCAGTACGTTGCTGCTCACCCAGGCGAAGTTTGCCCAGCCAAGTGGAAAGAAGGCGAGGCCACTCTGGCTCCGTCCCTGGACTTGGTCGGCAAGATCTGAGTCTGTGAGACACGCAACACAGGGCGGTACTCCGCACCTACCTCAGTAAGCTGCACCGCCCATTGAAAAAGCCCGGGCGAGATTCGCTCGGGCTTTTTTTCGCCTTGAATAAAGACACAGGAGATCGCCCGTATGTTGGACGCCAATCTTAAAGCCCAGTTGAAATCGTACCTGGAACGGGTCACCCAGCCGATCGAGATCGTTGCTTCCCTCGACGACGGTGCGAAATCCCGGGAAATGCTTGACCTGCTCAAAGACGTTGCCAGTCTTTCGAGCCAAATTACCCTGATCGACAGCGGCACCGATGCCCGCAAGCCGTCGTTCTCGATCAATCGCCCGGGTGCCGACATCAGCCTGCGTTTCGCCGGCATCCCGATGGGCCATGAATTCACCTCGCTGGTGCTGGCCCTGTTGCAAGTCGGCGGCCACCCATCGAAAGCCAGTGCTGAAGTGATCGAACAGATCCGCTCGCTCAAGGGTGAGTTCAGTTTCGAAACCTACTTCTCGCTGTCGTGCCAGAACTGCCCGGACGTGGTCCAGGCGTTGAACCTGATGGCCGTGCTGAACCCGAACATCCGTCACGTCGCCATCGACGGCGCGTTGTTCCAGGACGAAGTCAACGATCGCAAGATCATGGCCGTGCCGAGCATCTATCTTAACGGTGAAAACTTCGGTCAGGGCCGCATGGGCCTGGAAGAAATCCTCGCCAAACTCGACACCGGCGCCATCGAGCGTCAGGCCGAGAAGATCAGCGCCAAACAAGCCTTTGATGTCCTCGTAGTTGGCGGTGGCCCGGCCGGTGCTTCGGCTGCTATCTATGCCGCCCGTAAAGGCATTCGCACCGGGGTTGCGGCTGAGCGCTTCGGCGGTCAGGTGCTGGACACCATGGCCATCGAGAACTTCATTTCCGTGCAGGAAACCGAAGGTCCGAAACTGGCGACGGCGCTGGAAGAACACGTCAAGCAGTACGACGTCGACATCATGAACTTGCAGCGCGCCGACAAGCTGATTCCCGGCAAGAACGGCGAGTTGCACGAAGTCCATTTCGCCAGCGGTGCGACCCTGAAAGCCAAGAGCGTGATCCTGGCGACCGGCGCACGCTGGCGTGAAATGAACGTGCCGGGTGAGCAGGAATACCGCAACAAGGGCGTGGCGTACTGCCCGCACTGCGACGGTCCGCTGTTCAAAGGCAAGCGTGTGGCGGTGATCGGCGGCGGTAACTCCGGCGTCGAAGCGGCCATCGACCTGGCCGGTATCGTTTCCCACGTGACGCTACTGGAGTTCGACGTGCAACTGCGTGCCGACGCGGTGCTGCAACGCAAACTGCACAGCCTGCCAAATGTCACCGTGATCACCAGTGCGCAAACCACTGAAGTCACCGGCAATGGCGAGAAGGTCAACGGCCTGCGTTACAAGGATCGCAAGACTGACGAACTGCGCAACGTCGAGCTGGAAGGGATCTTCGTACAGATTGGTCTGCTGCCGAATACTGACTGGCTCAAAGGCACCATCGAGCTGTCACCACGTGGCGAGATCATCGTCGACAACCGTGGCGAGACGTCGATCCCGGGGATCTTCGCGGCGGGTGACGTGACCACCGTGCCGTACAAGCAGATCGTGATTGCAGTGGGCGAGGGCGCCAAGGCTTCCCTCAGCGCGTTCGATCACTTGATCCGCACTTCTGCGCCGGCGTAAGCATCAGTCGCTGAAACGCAAAAACCCATGAGCGATCATGGGTTTTTTTATGGGTGAAGCAAAAGATCGCAGGCTGCGGTAGCTCCTACAGAGGATGTGTAGGAGCTGGCGAGGCCTGCGATCTTTTTACAGCGGCGCAGGCTGAATGATTTCAACCCAGTAGCCATCCGGGTCCTTGATGAACGCCAGGCTTTTCATGCGGCCATCGGTCAGGCGCTTCTGGAAGTCACAGCCCAGCTCTTCAAAGCGCGCGCAAGCCGCAACGATGTCCGGCACCGAAATGCAAATGTGACCGAAACCGCGCGGGTCGGTGTTGCCGTTGTGATAAGCGAAATCGGCGTCGTTTTCGGTGCCGTGGTTGTGAGTCAGTTCGAGGATGCCGGGAATCGACTTCATCCACTCGGTGCGGGCCGCGGCGTCGGCCGGGATCTGCGCCTTGTCGACGAGGGCGAGGAAGTACAGGCTGAATTCGGCCTCCGGGAAGTCACGCTTTTCAACCAGCGAGAAGCCCAGAACGCGGGTGTAGAAGTCCAGGGACTTGGTGATGTCCTTCACACGCAGCATGGTGTGGTTGAAGACGAAGTTGCGGGTTGCGCTGTCTGGCGTGGCAGTGACGCCGGGGAAAGTGTTCAGTTCGTGCAGGCTCATAGGCCCTCCGTAACAATGGGGCGAGTAAATGGGCGCAATGATACGCATGCGGGGCGGCATCGCCAAACCGAATGCGCGGCTTGCTCTGGGGGCGACCGGGCCTCAGACTTTGCTGCTCAATCTGCGAGTGCCTCTGGTAATGATCCGACCGTTCAACGTGCTATTCGTTTGCCTTTTCTCGTCGCTGCTGGCCGCTCCGGCATGGGCCGATCAGCCGAGTATCACCTGGCCTGCGGGGTGGGAAATCCAGACATTGCCCGACACACCGCCGCAGGTGTCGCGCCAGCGTGCGGTGAAAAACGACGCCGATGGCAATCAGGTCATGGTGATGGAGTTGACCATGACTCAGGTTGAAGCTGGTCATCAGGTCAATGTGCCGGGCGTGCTGCTGGAGATGCGCAAGTCGATTCAGAAAGACTTTTTCCAGGGTGGTTATCAGAGTGTGTGCAATAAGGTGCACCCGGCGAAACTCGGCGCTCTGGACGCACTGGAAACCACCTGTACGATCACTGAAAATGGCCGACATGTGTTGTCGCAAACATTGGTTGCGGCGGTCGGGGCGGATAAGGCTTATGTACTTTCTTACGCGGGTAAGGCTGAGATTTATAAGGCCAGCGCTGACGAAATAGTCGCCGTGAGAAACAGCTTGAAACTTTAAGCCTCTGTTTCACCTCGGCCAGGTTAGATACCTCGAAGGCATTAAGCACAAAGTTTAGCAGCGGTGACCGTCGCAACATCCCGGCATGAGTTTTTCAGCCTCACGTCTTGTGGGTGTTAAAGCGGATTGATAACTAGCGCGGGGGAAATCGTTGCTTTTGTTAGATATTGTCGAAAAAAAAGCCCTGCATACAGCAGGGCTTGTTTGTTGGCGCAAGATTAACCGCGCAACCAGGAATCAACGGTGGCTGCACCGTATTGTTCCTTCCAGGCTTTCAAGCCACGGTGGTTGCCGCCCTTGGTTTCGATCAGTTCACCGGTGTGCGGGTTCTGATAAACCTTGACCACGCGAGCGCGGCGGGTTTTTGGTGCGGCGGACACTTGCAAGCCGGACTTGGACGGGTTCGGATCGAGAATGGCGATGATGTCTTTCAGGCCTTTGCCGTAGGTTTTCATCAGCCCCTGGAGCTTTTCTTCGAATTCGATTTCTTTCTTGAGCCCGGCATCGTTCTTCAGCGATTCCAGCTGCTTGAGCTGTTCCTGAAGGGCCTTTTCAGCTGCACGAAATTCAGCGAGTCTGGACAATATCTTTACTCCAATAGTGTGTTTGGCTGATACCAACCGCAAACAAAGCTATAAGCCAAGAGCCTTGAAGCGACTCGGTGATAATGGCTCACCTGTCAATCTTGCACAGGCTGAAAAAATTGTAGTAGTTAATGCGCCAAGAGTAAATCCTGATCTTGTCGTCATGTAACAACAGTGGTGTTTTGTATCAATTTGGTGCGTCGGGTCGAAGCGTCGGGCTTAATTTATTTTTAGTTAACGATCACTTAATGCAGCGATGAAGTCGGCGCCGGGCATGGGTTTTCCGAACAGATAGCCTTGCAGGAAGTTGACGTGGTGTGCGGTCAGGTAGTCAGCCTGTGCCGGAGTTTCTACACCTTCGGCAACAATACCCAGATCAAGCTTGGCCGAGAGTTCGATAATCGTGTCCAGAATATGCCGCGACAGCGCATCAATGCCGATCATCGCGACAAAACTCTGGTCGATCTTGAGAAAGTCGACATTGAATTTTCGCAGGTAGCCCAGGCTTGAATGCCCAGTGCCGAAGTCGTCGATGGCGATCATCACGCCGAGCGTGTGCAACTGCTCGAACAACTGGTGCGTGACATCGGTCGGCTCGATCAGTTGGCGCTCGGTCAGCTCCAGCACCAGGTTGATACTGCCGGGGGCAAACCCGGCGAGAAATTCGCGACAGTCCTCCACTAGCTCCAGGTCCTGGCAGTGACTGGCGGTGATGTTGATGCCGATATGGAACGGTTGGTCGAAGTCCACAGAAAGCGGGCCAAGCAGGGCGGCAGTCTGTTGCATCAGCGAGCGGGTCATGGGCACGATCAGCCCCGAATGTTCAGCGAACGGGATGAACAGGTCCGGGCGCACCAGACCTTCCTTGGGGTGTTTCCAGCGCATCAGCACTTCGGTGCCGGACCATTTCCTGCTGTCACCATGCACCACCGGCTGAAAGTAAGGGACGAACTCGCCGGCCTCCAGAGCGCGGAGCATTTCATGGCTGGGCGAGGTGGCGCGTCGTTGCAGGACGTGAGCGATTGCGCCCGAGATCACCCCGAAAAAGATCAGCAGGCTGAACAGCGGTGGGTATTCGGCGGCCATGTAGCGCCACGTTTGCCCTTGCGCGAACCCTGCGCTGACACTGAAGGCGTAACGTGAAGACACCAACGTACTTTGCGCAATCGGCAGCGGCGGGAGGGCGCCCTGATGCACTTTGCCATCGGCCGACAGCCAGTTGTCGCCGACCTGCAGTACCAACTGCGTCTGCCGACCGATCAGGCGCAGGATGTTGCTCAAGTGATAGCCATCGAGCGTAGTCAGCGCGCCACCGCGACCTTCGCTGAGCCGATACACCAGCAGCGCGGTGTCGGGCGTGACGGGGTTGCCATTCATCAACCACAGTTTGCCTTGCGCATAGTCGCCCGGATTCACGGCTTCCTTGAAATCACCGAACAACGAGCTGCAATAGAGGTTGTTGTCCCACACCAGGTTGGTCGAGCGCACGAAAGGCCGGCGGGTCACCTGTTCGCGCAAAGCCAGTTTTACGCTTTCGCAGGGCTGGCCAGCCAGGGGCAATAACTCGATGGCAGCCTGGGCAGTGTTGTCGAGCATCAGCTCGAATTGGCGCAACGCCTCATCGGCGGTGTTTTGCGTGCTCTGCTGCAAGGCCCGTTCGGCTTGCATATACAGAATCCCGCCGCCCAGCAGGACGGGCAATACACCGCAAAGCAGGGTCACCAAAATGCGCACGCTACGTTTGCGGCGGGGTCTGACGGTCAAGGGCATAGGCGCATCCTGTTGCGATGAGGTGGAACGCTCGAATGCAGGCCTGGCAACGGCGCATCGGTGAAGAACAGCGGAGTCAGAAGGGATGATAGATGGCTGCTGGCGCTTGTGCCGCTCACGGCTGATTGATCTGCTTGGCGAGTTCGATAAATGCCCGCGTGGCGGGCGAAGCCTGACGCTGATCGAGAACAGCGAGGCCGATCAGACGTTGCACCGCCGGCGACAGCGGCTTCTTCACGTAGCGCGGCGCTGGATCGTCTGGCAATGAGCCTTCGGCGACGACCGTGACTGCATCGCCCCGGCTGACGACGTCAAGGGTGCTGAGCAATTGCGAGCAGCGGTAGCGAATGTTCGGTTGCAGGCGCGCGGCAGTGAACAGGCGTGAAACCAGTTCCGCTGAACCGGCCTCGGTCAGCACAAACGGGTCGGCACATAAATCCTGAAGGCTCAGCGCCGCGCTTGCGGCCAGTGGATGACCGAGCGGGAGCAGGGCAACCATCTGGTCTTCGACAAGCGCAAAAGTGTCGAAGCGCTCCTCGGGCAACACCACGAAACCGACGTCGATTCGCCGCTCTTCCAGCCACTGCAGTACCTGCCGGTCCGGCCCCTCATCGATGTGCACTTCTATGCCGGGATGGACTTGGCGATAGCGCTGCAGAATTCTCGGCAGCAACTTGATCGACGCCGTCGGGCCGAACGAGCCAATGCGCAGCGTACCGCTTTTCATACCCCGCGCATCGGCCGCCTCCTGGCGCAGAGTGTTGGCCAGGCCGAGCATGGCGCGTGCGCGCTGGAGCAACTGCTCGCCGATATCGGTGAGCTCCACCTGCGACGGGTGTCGGCGCAACAACTCGACGCCCAACTCCTGCTCCAGGGATTTCATGGCGTGGGATACCGCTGACTGCGAAATCCCCAGACGATGGGCGGCGAGGGTGAAGCCGCGCAGTTCGGCGACCAGTGAGAAGATCTCCAGTTGCGTGAGGGTCATGAGTGTTTGCTCATTTTACGATGAGAGGGAATGAAGTAAATGATACGCCATCCTTTGGCTTCTCTGGTTTGGAGCGTCATGCGCAACGTGGAGCAAACTCGCAATAACGTTTCTGATCGGTCGGTTTATCTGACGCTGGCAGCCGTGACCATGATTTGGGGCGGGACCTTTGTCGCCGGGCGTTTTCTGGCGGGCAGCCTCAGCCCGCTGTTCGCCGCCAGCCTGCGCTTCCTGCTCGCCAGCGTGGCGTTGCTTGGGTTTGTATGGATTGCGCGTATCCCGCTGGCACGACCGACGCCTCGGCAATGGTTGCAATTGACGCTGCTGGGGTTCTTCGGGATCTTTTTCTACAACCTCTGTTTCTTTTATGGCCTGCAGTACATCAATGCCTCGCGCGCTTCGTTGATCGTCGCGTTGAATCCGGCCGTGATCGGCCTGGCTTCCTGGCTGTTGTTCAAGGAGCGCCTGGGCCGGGTGAAAGTCGCCGGCATCGCCCTGTGCATTGGCGGCGCGAGTCTGGTGATCGTCAGCCGCAACCCGCAATTGCTCGCCGTGACACCGAATGCCTGGATCGGCGATTTGTTGATTCTCGGTTGCGTAGCGGGCTGGGGTATTTACTCGCTGTTTTCCCGCGAGTTGAATCAGGCACTCGGCCCGCTGCAGACGGTGACGTTTTCGGTATTGATCGGCTGCGTGATGCTGTGGGCGCTGGCAATGCTGCGTGGCGAGGTCAGCGCGGCAGCCTTGCTCAACCTCGACACGCCGCAATGGCTGAGCCTGATCTACCTCGGTGTGTTCGGCTCGGCATTGGCTTACATCGGCTACTACGACGGCATCCGCAAAATCGGTGCGACCCGTTCCGGCGTGTTCATTGCCCTCAATCCACTGACCGCAGTGCTGCTCGGCGCGCTGTTGCTTGGCGAGCAACTGACCTTGACTCTGTGCTTTGGCGGCGCGCTGGTGCTGGCGGGAATTTACCTGTGCAACAAACCCCTTGCACCGATGCGAAAAAGGCGGATTTTATAGAGAGGGCAGACAACCCTATTTACGCTGTGTAGAATCCGGTTACGCATACAATAATAAACGTCTTCTGGCAGCAGAAGCCTCGCCCGCAAGAGCCTTGGGTCGACAATGAAGATATTCGGGTTTCAACTGATCTACGGTGACTTCCTCGCCCGCAGTGTGCGAGGCATCTCCTGCGCACCACCCGCCGGTCTCAGCATTACTGACAACTAACTCTGGTTAATTGATAAGAATGATGAGGCGTCACCATGGCAGATTTATACGAAAACCCAATGGGCCTGATGGGCTTTGAGTTCATCGAGTTCGCATCGCCGACTCCTGGCACCCTGGAGCCGATCTTCGAGATCATGGGCTTCACCAAAGTCGCGACCCACCGTTCCAAGAATGTGCACCTGTATCGCCAGGGCGCGATCAACCTGATCCTCAACAATGAACCACACAGCGTAGCGTCGTACTTCGCTGCCGAGCATGGTCCGTCGGTGTGCGGCATGGCGTTCCGGGTCAAGGATTCGCAGAAAGCCTACAACCGCGCCCTGGAATTGGGTGCTCAGCCGATTCATATCGAAACCGGGCCGATGGAGCTGAACCTGCCGGCGATCAAAGGCATTGGCGGCGCGCCGCTGTACCTGATCGACCGTTTCGGCGAAGGCAGCTCGATCTATGACATCGATTTCGTGTTCATCGAAGGCGTTGACCGCAACCCGGTCGGTGCCGGCCTGAAGATCATCGATCACCTGACCCACAACGTGTACCGCGGCCGCATGGCCTACTGGGCCAACTTCTACGAGAAGCTGTTCAACTTCCGTGAGATCCGCTACTTCGACATCAAAGGCGAATACACCGGCCTGACTTCGAAAGCGATGACCGCACCGGACGGCATGATCCGCATCCCGCTGAACGAAGAGTCGTCCAAGGGCGCCGGGCAGATCGAAGAGTTCCTGATGCAGTTCAACGGCGAGGGCATCCAGCACGTGGCGTTCCTCACCGACGATCTGGTCAAGACCTGGGATCAGTTGAAGAAGATCGGCATGCGCTTCATGACCGCGCCGCCGGACACCTATTACGAAATGCTCGAAGGCCGTCTGCCGAACCACGGCGAGCCGGTGGATCAACTGCAATCGCGTGGCATCCTGCTCGACGGCTCGTCGAACCCGGATGACAAGCGTCTGCTGCTGCAGATCTTCTCGGAAACCCTGATGGGGCCGGTGTTCTTCGAATTCATCCAGCGCAAGGGCGACGATGGTTTCGGCGAGGGCAACTTCAAGGCGCTGTTCGAATCGATCGAGCGTGACCAGGTGCGCCGTGGTGTACTCGCGACCGAGTAAGCCGCCACTAGAATGAAAAAATCCCGGCTTGCAGTAATGTAGAGCCGGGATTTTTTGCGTCAGCAAAAACTGTGGGAGCAACTGTCTTA